>DCDR01000001.1:0-187067 GCA_002316545.1 Candidatus Saccharibacteria bacterium UBA1050
TATAAGAGACAGGTCTTTAACTTAGCAGCGTAGAGCTCTTTTGCCTCGGCGAGCGTAATGGTATGTGGGTCGAGAGGTTTTATGCTCACGAACAGCTTATCTACCACAATGTATGGTCCAAAGCGGCCAATGTTTGCCTTTATATCTTTGCCGTCATCGGTTTGACCAACCAGTCGGGGCAATTTAAATGCTTCCAGGGCTTGTTCTAGCGTGACAGTTTCAATCTTGGCACCTTTTGGCATAGGTGCGAACTCGGGTTTATCGTCTCCTTCAGTGTCGCCGAGTTGTAGCATCGGTCCAAAGCGACCAAAGCGAGCATATATCATCTTGCCAGACTTTGGATCGATTCCCACTTCTCTGTTGGCACCCACTGTGCTGCGGTCGATGTCGCTCGATTTGGCGACAAGTTTATGGAACGGGTCGTAGAAATCTTTTAGCATGTCGTTGCGCGCGAGTTTGTTGTCGGCGATATCATCGAAATGCTCTTCTACACTCGCGGTAAAACCGTAGTCGACAATTGGCTGAAAGTGCTCGGTAAGGAAGCCTGCAATGAGCTCGCCAGCTGGCGTAGGGATGAGTTTTCCCTTGGTCGAGCCAGTTTTCTCTTCAGCAATTTCCTTTTCAACTGTGTTTTCTAGCAAGCGTAATACACGAATTTCGCGTGGCTCACCTTCGCCCTCGCCTTTTTCTACGTAACCTCGAGTTTGAACGGTGTCGATAATCGTCGCATAAGTGCTAGGACGGCCGATACCGAGCTCTTCGAGCTTTTTGACCAAGCTACCTTCGGTGTAACGAGCCGGAGGTCGCGCGAATACCTCGCGGGCTTCAACTTCACTGACACCTAATGCTTCACCATCTTTGACTGCAGGCAAGATTTCTTCTTTGCCGCCTCCGTACACTCGCAGGAAGCCATCAAATACAATCACCTCACCTTTCGCGGTGAAGACTCGCTTGTCGGTAGAAATAGCTATAGTAACGGTGGTTTTTTCAAGCTTTGCCGGAGACATTTGGCTCGCTAGGGTGCGCCGTCGAATCAAATCGTATAATTTCTGGTCGTATTCGTTGTTGCTGGCGGTTTCGCGCGACATATCGGTCGGACGAATCGCCTCGTGGGCTTCTTGGGCTCCTGCGCTCTTGGTGGTATATTTTCGTACAGTTGAATATTCAGGGCCGTAGAGCTGCTTAATGTAGTCGGTTGCCGCTGCAATCGCCTGCCCGCTGAGGTTCACACTATCGGTACGCATATAGGTGATTTTTCCGTCTTGGTAGAGCTTTTGGGCGCTAGCCATGGTGGCTTTTGAGCCAAAACCGAGCTTTGAGTTGGCCTCTTGCTGCAGTGTGCTGGTGGTAAATGGCGCGCTTGGGTTGCGCGTGCCTGGAGCTTTCGTGGTGCTATGGACGCTATAGGTAGCGCCTTTAAGGCTTTCTAAGAAGCTTCGTGCATCATCTTCGGTCTCAAACCGCTCTTCAAGTTCAGCTTTAAACTCTTGCTTATCGTGGTAAAACAAGGCCGTTACCTTGAACTGGCTGCTACCTTCAAACGCGGCGATTTCTTGTTCGCGCTCTACGAGCAATCGCACTGCTGGGCTTTGTACACGGCCGGCACTTTTGCCACCAGGTACTTTTTGCCACACGACCGGGCTTAATTCAAAGCCGACGATTCTATCGAGAATCTGGCGCGCTTGCTGAGCTTCTACTACGTGCATGTCTACTGTTCGTGGGTGCTTCACCGCTTCTTCGATAGCAGTTTTGGTAATTTCGTGAAAAACAATACGGTTGGTGGTCTTTGGATCGAGCCCGAGTACCTCGCATAAGTGCCAGGCAATCGCCTCACCTTCGCGGTCCTCATCGGTTGCAAGCCATACGGTTTGCGCAGTTTTTACTGCCTTTCTTAGCTCGGCAATTACTTTTTTCTTTTCAGGGTCAATTTCGTAGGTGGCTTTAAAACCAGCGGCAATATCAACGCCTGGTTTCCCTTCTTTTGTCTTTTTCGCAATACTGCGGATATGGCCAATACTCGAAAGCACAGTAAAATCACTACCGAGGTACTTCTCGATAGTTTTGGCCTTGGCCGGACTCTCTACGATTACTAGATTTTTGCCCATACGTCTATTTTCAAGCTAAACACAAGTGCCTATACTACGCAACTTTTGAGAAAATGCAAATATTTTAGGGGTTGCTTTTGCCAAGCGTAAGGAGTATAACAGAGGTAGAGACGTTCCAATACAAACACGAGCGCCCAAAATAGTTGCAAGTATTGCAAATTATAAATAAATATGATATAATAAGATATTATGTATTACGAGACTGATGCGGCATTTGACCAACACCGACGTGACCTTGAAGCTGGAAATATCTTAACCTACGACCCTAATTTCAACCCAGCCGAGAATGGCATGGAGGGCGAGTTAACGGTCTATGTAAACGAAGAAGTAGTCACCTTGTATGATTACGAGCTTGAGCTACTCGAACAAGAAGTGCGCCTACAGCTCGAAAGCGAACTTCATAACGCTGTGGTAATAGCCGAAGGCTCAACTCCGGCTGAAGCAGTGATTCAAGCGGTTGAAGAAGCGCTGCAAGAATCTATGGCCGAACTTGAGGAGCTAGAGATTGAGCACCCAAAGTTCTCTGCTGCTATCCATGAATATGTTGCTGTAGAGCTTGCGAAACGGCTCGAGGGTAATGTAAGCGAATTTCACGGTAAACTTCTAGAAATTATTGTTATCGGCGATATTGTACGCGACCTGCAAGACGAACTAGACATTGAAGAAGGCGGCTATGACAACATTGCCGAGGAAATGATGCATTTCGCCGATGCGATGCGTGACAGAGCTTTCGTAGAAGCCGAGCTAATGATTGTACACAGTGGCGAGCTTAACCAACGCGATACCAGCATACCCGTGCCTGCACTGTACGATTTAGAGATTGAATTTGAAGCACCTACCCAAGAACCTGTGCCTGCAGTAGTATAAACATAAACAAAGGGTTAAATATGAAACAACCCAACAAAAAATATCGACAAAAGCTAGGTCTTGCCGCGCTTGATGCGGTAAGCGCTTAGCGTAAGGTCCACTGATTCGAGCCGAGGTTGCGCACAACTCCGGCAATCTCGAGCATTGTCAGCGTCGTAGCAAATTCGGCGGCGGGCAGTTTCGTCGCTTTTTGTATTGCTTCGCCATCTCGCATGCCGCTAGAAAGCTGTTGAATAATCGCCGTCTCTGCAGGGGTGGAGCCAAGTGCGAGGCGGGTTTGCGGCGCTACGGCACCAGGTGCGATTACGTCCAGCACGTCCTGGTAGCTCGTTAGCACGGCCGCGCCTTGTTTGAGTAGTTCGTTGCAACCACTTGAGAGCGGGCTAGTAATATTCCCCGGTACTACAAATATCTCTTTACCCTGCTCTAGCGCATGAGCAGCGGTGTTGAGCGTGCCGCTTTTGGCGGCGGCCTCGGTAATAATAATGGCATCAGCGAGCCCACTTACGATGCGATTACGCTCTAAAAAGTAGTGTGGCCGAGCTTCTTCGTCACGCTCGTATTCGCTCATAACTGCTCCGCCCTTTTTCACTATCTCATCCGCTAAACCTTTGTGACTCGATGGATAGATGCGTGGCAAGCCACAGCCTAGTACTGCAATCGTGGTACCACCGGCTTCAAGCGCTGCTTTGTGCGCAATGCTATCGACGCCGAGCGCCAAGCCACTCACTACCACCACGCCGCGTGATGCGAGCTCAAAGGCGATTTTATGTGTCACATCACGCCCATAGCCGGTGGGTTTGCGAGTGCCTACGATTGCCACGGTGGGCACGCGCTCAGTCGGCAGTGTTCCAGTATAATCCAATGATTTTGGAGCATTAGCAATATGTGTTAGTATCTGTAGAAAATTTTGCTCATCTGGTGATATTGTATTGATTTTCATAAAAAAAGTGATAAAAGGTATTGACTTTATGTCAAATACGTGCTAATATGGGGCATGATTGGTTAGTCCGCGAGGGTAACCAAACGCACCTTATACCCCCTATTCTAACTTATGTTAGGTTGTGAGCAATGGCTCTTGGCAGTAATCTACCCTCCACTTCCTCGAGTAAATGATGTTTCAGCAAACATTGCCCACATACTAACCCCTTTAACCCTATTTCATTGGGTTTATCGCTAGATGACTATCCAGTAGCACATTCGTGTGGGCGCCCACTTTCTGTGGAGTAGTGCGAGCGCTTCATCTGATAAACTCAGGGTGGTTGAAGGGTCAAATAGCTCCAGGTGATGCCCACCCTTACCTGGGGCTTTTTGATTGGTTATGAGACACCCTTTCAGGGTTTCTCATCGTGCCGGGCACTGGCAGAGCCAGCTGCTCGGACTGCTCTTCTCAGGAAAATATAAAAATACCCACGAAGTAAATTCGCTGGGTATTTTTGATTTAACTACATTCAGATATGCTCAGGGCCCCGATCGCTGGTGCGATGCGGGGCCCACGGAGCGAGGCGGTCACTCGTAGCGATCGAGTTCGCAGTCGAGCAGCATCCGAAGACGCCTGAGACCGCTGACACGTCGCTTCTCGATGCTAGCGAGGATGAAGGCCACGGCCCCTCGCTCGGTCTCTCGCCGTACGTAGAGACGCCCGTCCTCGCCCCTGTAGAGGGGCACGCGAGCGTCCTCGATCTCGATGAAGCGCAGGTCGCTGCCGAACAGTGCCTGGTAGACGCCGCGGAAGAACGATGACTCGTTCTTCTTCACAGCGTAGGCTCTGCCGACGAAGACGCTGTCGTCTTTGTCCCAGTTCGTAAGAGCGGTCAGTCTCGACAGCTGTCGAGAAATCTCGCCCGTTAGCTGGGACTTGACCTCATGCACTGTGTGCTGGTCGGTCATGGTTGCCTGCCTCTCAAGCTCCGAACCTCGGAGCGGGGTGGATTGTCGGGCGACGTTCGTCACCGCTCGACGAAGTTACGCATAATTATATCATTGAAACACCTTAAATCAAGCTAGAGCCGCTAGAGCTGGTGTGCTATAGTAAAACTACTGCTACGCATGTACGATGCAGCTGATGTAGCCACCGAAACATTTGAATTTTCACTTTGATACATAAAACGTAAAGGAACAAAATGGACTATTTAGTAGTACTTTTTTGGGCACTGGTAGGCAGTGTTTTATCTCTAGTGGGCGGCATTGCCCTGCTAGGTCATACAACCGTAAGAAACATTGCGATTCGCTACGGGGTTCCCTTCGGCGCTGGAGCATTGCTAGCGGCGGCCTTTTTGGGCGTCTTCCCAGAGGCGGTTGAAGATAGCAGCATCCACTCGGCAGTGATATATGCTCTAGGCGGCTTTTTGGGCTTCTTTGTGCTAGAAAGGTTATTGGGCTGGTTTCACCACCACGAACACCACCACCATGACAAGGCACACGGAGCAAAGAATAAAACTCACCAGTGGCTGGTGATTATTGGTGATACACTGCACAATGCTATCGACGGCGTGGCCCTGGGCGCAGCGTTCTTAGTAAGCCCGGCTGCAGGCATTGGCACGGCTATTGCGGTGGCAGCACACGAAATTCCGCAAGAAATTGGTGATTTTAGCATATTGCTTGGCAAAGGCATGAAGCCGGCTCGGGTGGTTTGGGTGAACATTCTCAGTGCGCTTGCTACGGTGGTAACTGCTCTCGCCACGTTTGCTATAGGTGATGCAAGCGGCTTCAACCCTGCTCCGCTGCTCGCTATTGCCGCCGGCTTCTTTATCTACATTGCCGCCAGTGATATCATCCCTGATATTCATGAAAAACCACGTGCCGAAGGTAATGTGCAGGCCGCGATGTTATTAGTAGGCGTGGTGGTACTCGCTTGGGTGATTAGCCTTACTCCGCATGCGCATTAGCGGTGCGTGGCGTGATCGAAATTTCCTGCCAGAAAATCGTCGACGAGTTCGGCGATTTTCTGCTGTATTACAGAGAGCACTTTGCGCTCTTCGGCGGTAAATTTAGCAAGGACGAAGTCACTATCATCAAGCAAAGCACGCTGCTCGGTCGCAATACCAATCCGTACTCGATTGGTCTGTTCCATGCCGTGCTGATTAACACTTTTTATGCCGTTGTTGCCAGCGTCCGAGCCGCCAATTCGTGTGCGCACTGTTCCGAACGGGAGGGCTAAATCGTCGTGTACCACCAAAATGTCCTCAGGCTCAACCTTGTAAAAATCAGCGATGGCTCGCAAGCTTTGTCCTACGAGGTTGTAATAGGTTGCTGGCTTTACTAGTAGTACTTTTTCACCAGAAATCGTAAATTCGGCTACGTCTGCGTGAAACTTCTCTTTCGTTTGGAATGAAACCCCATTTTTATCAGCATATTCGTCGAGTACGGCAAACCCCACATTATGTCGGGTACCGTCATACTGCTGCTCGGGATTTCCTAGGCCAAAAACGATTTTCATATCTGTTCGTAGTATACATTATTGCTTTTTTATTGCTTTTATGCTATAATATTAATTGTGGGGCAACCCGCACCTTCGCCAAGGAGTATGAGCCTTGGCACTTCCCCGAAGGAGCAGTACATGAACAAGCACGAATCTGGCATGATGGCGATGGACCGTAGGGACCGCGTCGTCGTCTGGATCTTCGTCGTACTGACCATTGTCGCGATGGTGAGCTGGCGTCTGACGTTCGGCTCCATCAACCACGACGTGGTCATGGTGGTGAGCGCTGTCATGGCGTTCGCTGTCATCTATGCCATCGTGGCTGGTCGCATCTACCGCAAGCGCGTGCTTCGTGCACGCCGAGCGGCGCAGCGCCAGCCCGTTCGCCTCATCTACGTGGGCGACGGCGAGCTGACCCATCAGGGCCAGCGGTACGACCTGTTCGACTACGTCGGCGACATCGGCATGGCAGACACTGCCCCGCCGGTTTCGCCGCTCTGACGGAAGAGCCCGTCGTCCTTCTCTTTATGGGTTGGACGGCGGGCTTCGTCAATTTATGAGTAGTAGGTTGAGTAGGTGTAGTGCGCGTATCGAAGGGTGTCGCCATACGTGGCGGCTTTTTGTTTGGGCAAAATGCTCACCTCTTGTGGTATTAGTGCCGATCGATTGGGCTCGACCTGAGCAAGCCACTCGGGTATTGCATACGCTGTGTCGTCAAGCATGCCGTGCAAAAATGCTCTTGTTGAAGTGTGGCTAACGAAACGTTGTAATTGGCCAAGCGCCTTTGTTGAAAACATCGCAGTTGCAGTATCTGGCGATTGAGCAAGTTCATGAAGAAACGTTAATGCGTGGAGTGTTGAAGTGTTACTTTCAGTGCGAAGCGATGCATCATAGGTTTGCTCGGCAATATGCGGATAGAATTCTATAAATTCTCGGATAATGTCATCACGGTTGAAATCGTTACTAAACTGCCCGTCGAAGGCATCTTTTATAGCAGGATCTGCGGCATTACGCTGGTTGCCGGATATAATATCGTCTACATCAGCATCTGGTGCGTGCCAGACAATACTATCAGGCTGCCAGTTCTTGAAGTTTCGACCCCAGTGGCGTGTAAACGGGACTACATACCAATTCGTTCCCTCGGCGTTTGACGTCAAAATACCTTCTAGTGCTTTTTCGGTTGGCACGCCGCGCATTATCATGTGGGATAATGTCCGGCTTGAGCGACCGTTACTATCAATAAATGGATGTATTAAAACCGTTGCGCCGGCTACAGTTATGCCAGCATAATCAAGGGCTTGCTGGTCGTCGAGAGAAGTATCTTTAAGAAACGAGCGGGCGATATCCCATGATATACGAAGCCACGTTTCTTTGTCGCGCTGGTCCATCACCTGTATACCCTCAAGAAACACCGGTTGGCCATCAAAGGGTTGCATTGAGGTCTTGCCTCGCAAATGGCCATCAAGTAGCTGTAAAATATCGATAAAATCATCTGAAGATAGTCGTGAGAAGTAATCACGTCTAGTGGTGCTGTCTTCGAGCTCTGGAATACTATCGAATAGCGCTAGAAGCTCTGGGATGACGTCAAGCGAGTGTTTGACCGCTTCACGATTTATCATGGTCGGGTGCTTTCATCTTGCCCGCCCTTTTGTTGATAGGTTCTTTGCCAGCCGCGACGCGTTCGCGGTTGTTTTTTATTTGTTTTTCGTCTCGGAAGCTAAATTTTATTGGTGTACCAGAATAATCATAGGTTTCGCGTAGTAGGCGCTCGAGGTAACGTTTGTAGCTCCAGTGTACGAATTTGAGGTTGCTACCGTGAATCACAAACCACGGCGGCATGGTATCGGTTTGTACCATGTAGCGAAGCTTCGGGTGGGAGTTTTTTAGCCCAGCTGGGGGGTGTTTGGCCGTTGCCTTTTGCAGCAAGTCGTTTAGTACGCGGGTTTTGGTCTCTTGCTTGCGGCGAGCATCGATATCGAGTGCTAAGTCAAATAATTTCGTGACATTTTGCCCGGTAACGCTACTGGTGAAAATAAGCGGTGCCCAAGGAGTGAATTTAAAGTTATAAGCGATTTTTGGCGCTAGAGCATCGCGCGTGTAGGCATCTTTGCCTTCCACAGAATCCCACTTACTCACGACAAGCACCAAGCCCTTGCCTGCTTCGGCAATCAGCCCTGCCAAGCGTTGGTCGAGCTGTACGTTGAGTTCATTAACATCCATGAGCAGGAAACAAACGTCGGCTTCCTCGATGGCTTGCAGCGTACGCAACACGCTAAATTTTTCTATGCCCACCTCTTGCTTACCCTGACGGCGAATGCCAGCGGTGTCGAGTAGTTCAAGATCGCGCTTGTCATAGCGCAAACCGACGCGGTTAACATCACGAGTGGTTCCAGCGATATTTGCTACCAGTGCTTGTTGTTTGCCTGCTAAGGTGTTGAACAAGTAGCTTTTACCAACATTTGGGCGGCCAATGAGAGCAATTCGCAATACTTCGTCTGGTTCGGTGTCTTTCACCTCTGGCAATAACTTACTTAGGCGCGTAAGCAGACTGCGAATGCCACGATTATGCTCCGCGCTAGTAAGTAGGATGTCTTTTATGCCCAGGCGGCGGAATTCTTCTGGGTCCAAACTGCCTTTAAGGTCGGTTTTGTTTACCACCAACAGTACTGGTTTTTTGCTTTTTAGCGCGGTTTTTGCAATACGTCGGTCTTCGTCGCTGGGGTACTGCGTACTGTCAACCATCACGATAATGACATCGGCGAGCTCGGTAGCCTCAGTAATTTGCTCTTGAATGGTAGCTTCAAATTCGTCTTCAGCGGGCTTTAACCCAGCTGTATCTACCAGCCAGAAGCTCTTTCCAGCCTCTGTAATGCGTCGTACTACGTTATCACGTGTTGTGCCCGCCTCACGCGCAACAATCGCCTCTTGTGAACCATAAAGGCGGTTGAATAGACTGCTTTTACCAACGTTGGTTTGCCCAACGATGGCGACGGTAGGAAGCTTGGCCATAGTGGAGGTAATTATAACAGAGGTAGCAACATTTTGCGAGCATAAGCAGCATGATTTGCATCTTCGGTCTGTTAGTTGTATAACCTATACAAATGAGTAAGGAAAAATTGGCCGAAGACAAGATTGATATTGATGCGTTTGTTGATGCTCTGCGTGCGTGTGCGCAGGAGGCATTAGCGCGTACGAGACATGTGAAGGTTGCTGATTTTCCAGAAGCGATACAGTGGGCACAAAGAAGCGACGAGGATTTTGCAGCCGATTTTAAGAATTGCGGTGGCACACAAGCTGGGCTGACAAAGATACTTGTCGCCTTCGAGGACAGACTTCGAGCACATATACGCGACGATAAAACCGACGAACTGCTAAGGTCGTTCGGTTTTATTGCGTCTAACCAGTAGTGTTGGCGACGATGGAGGCGTGCAAGTTGGCCTTGATGCATTAGTGAACCCAACGGCTACATTTGCCTTCACGAATTCAAACTACACAGAGCGCTGCCGAGACCGTCATATTCGAAGCCAATACCAAGACATTGCTGGCTGGGACACGACAAGTGTTGGCAACTACGGTGTTCACGACAGGTTAGATTTTATTCGTTACGTACGTATCACTGCGCTATAGAAATAGTGGCTAAAAGATAAAAAGTACGGAAGCCATTAAAAGGCCTCCGTACTTTTATAGTGCCCAGATTCGATGTTATCAATATTGTATTGCCCAAATCGCGTGCGATGAAGTGTAACGATTTGGTAACCAAGTGCAGCGAATGTACGGCGAATTTGTCGATTACGGCCTTCTGTCATGGTGACTTCATACATCGAGTCACCGTCCATACGCGAGATAAGAAATTGGCTTTTGCCATCTTCGAGTATTATGCCATGGTCGGAAATCATTTGTTGGTGCAGAGGCTGCAGGGGCTTATCTAGCTTAACCTCGTATATTTTCGTTTTGCGAAAACTTGGGTGGGTCATCTGATGAGAAAAGTTGCCGTCGTTGCTAAGAAGTAGTAATCCGGAGCTATCTTTGTCTAGTCTGCCAACCGGCTTAAGGTGGTGGTATTCTTTCGGAATCAAGGTATAAATCGTAGGGTTGTCGCCCTGTGCCTTGCGTGAAGAGACATAGCCAACAGGCTTGTGAAATAGAATAGTCTCGAGCTTGCGATGCGATGTAATCGCTTTGTCTCGTACCATAACTTTAGAATCAGAGGAAACGCGGCTGCCCAGCTGTGCTACTTCCCCATCCACTTTGACGTGGCCGTCGGCGATTAAATCATCGGCCTCACGACGCGAAATACCAAGCTGTAGAGCTAGGTATTTATTAAGTCGATCTTCTGATGATTGCACTGCTAGTGATTATAACAAAGACTTGAAGTTACGCTGTTGGATTTTCGCGAGGAGTTTCTTCGAATTCAATGCCATGTTCATCTGAAGTTGGAGCGGCCGGTGCTGCTGCAGCAGCTTCAGCAGGCGTGTCGCCCAGCTCTTTGTTCATCATGTCGGCGAGATCTTTAGGATCTTCGCCTTCTGGTTTTTCAAGAGGTTGGATTACCCTATCGGCTAGCCCGGTGCCAGTGCGTGGCTCTGGTGCTGCGGGTGCGCTCGAAGGCTGCGGTAATACACTTGAGGCTGGTTCTGCAGTGGTGACAGGCTCCGGTGCTGGCAACGGTGGTGTTGGCGCTGCCGGTGGCGCAGCAACAGGTTCAGGAGTAGGTGCTGAAGGAACTAATGGCTCATCGGGGCGTGGCGGTACGGCCGTGGCTGGTGCTGGTCGTGGTGCTACAGGACCAGCAGTTGCTGGTTCGGCAGGTTCAGGGGCTGGAGCGGCTGCTGGTGCACTAGGCGCTTGTGCGATAGGCGTTGGCGCTGGTGCCGCCGCGCCTGCAGCGGTAGGCACATCACCTAAGACTTCGTGAACAGTGCGCACTACATCTTCAATACCAACCTGGGACTTCACCAAGTAACGGTCGGCACCAAGTTGCTCGCCACGTTGACGTTGATCTTCACTTGAGAGAGCCGTCATCATAATGACTTTAATATCTTTAGTCTCGGTGGTTGAGCGCAAAATATCGAGCATGTCGAATCCGCTAATTTTTGGCATCATTACGTCACTTACAATCAGCTCAGGGCGCTCTTTGATGGCCATAGCCAAAGCTTCTTCACCATCGCCCGCTGAAACAATATCATACCCTTCTGCAAGTAGGCGTACCCCATAGATCTCGCGTAGGCTTTTGTCGTCTTCTACTAGTAGTATTTTCGTCATATTACCCTCATTGTACCGAAGCAGCTTTTAAAATGCTATACCCCTTATGGTTGATTTACCTTGTTTTCGTTTCGTTTTGGCACCACTACAGATGGTCTACCGGTTGAATACGGCGACACTACGGGTGCTGTGGGCGTAGAATTTTGTGTAGTTATAGGGTGCGGCATGGTAGGTTTTGGTAACGGTACTGTTGGAGCTGGAGTGGACGGCGCGGAAGTAAGCTCTGAGGCTGGAGTTTCCTTAGCTTGTGCCGAAGTAGGAGCCGGTTGTGTCGTTGCTGAAGGCTCGGTTGCCATGGTAGCGCTGGAACCAAGAGGTACAATTGCTGGTTTTTGAGCTTCTTTTTCAGCTTTTTCTGCGGCTTGTTCAATTAGGTGGTTTGCTTCCTCATTGTCGATACGTGGCAGAATGACCTCAAAGGTGCTTCCCTTTTTATATTCACTTTTTACGGTAATACGGCCCCCCATAACCTCGGTGAGGCGGCGACAAAGGTATAGTCCGAGCCCTGTTCCACCGATCTCTCGCGTATCGCTATTGTCGACGCGGTAGAACTTTTGGAAGAGATGCGAGATATCCTCAGCGGGAATACCGATACCGCTGTCTGCCACGCTGATAATCACGTCGGCATCCGTGCCCGTAACATCAATAACGACATCGCCAGAGGGCGTGTATTTAATAGCATTTTCAACCAAGTTGGCGATTACCTCGCGTAAGTGATCTTTATCAACGTTCACATAAAAAACAGGCGGTAACATTCGTCCAATCACTGTATTGTCTGCAGGGCGCGGCTTGTAAATAAACCGCAAGTCTTTTTCATCTGCTTTTGGTTTTAGACCTTCAAGCACCCCATCGAGGTATTCAACCACATTAATAACGGTTGGCGAGTTACCAATTCGGCCATCGTCGGCCTTGGTAACATCGAGCAAGTCCTGGAAGAGGCGACCAAGGTGTTGAGCTGATGCTTGAGCTTTGGTAATGTAATCGCGAGCCTTTTCGTCGATTGTCGCGGTGGCTGGATTTAAAGCGAGGCCCAGATAGCCTTCAATACTTGCCACAGGTGTGCGCATCTCGTGGCTAGCGGTCGAAATAAACTCGGCTTGTTCGCGTTCTTCGCGCTTGGCATTGGTAATGTCACGAAATACGATAATAACGCCGGTGCCGACCTGCCCGATTGGTGATATAACAAGCGAGAGGAGCACCTTCTTACCTGACTCAGTAATAACAGAAAATAAATCAGAGCGAATTTCTTGATTGCTCGCTAATACCTTCTCGACTGGGTCATTTGATACGGTTACCTGTGTGTCGGTGTGGTCATGCAGCTTCACAACGGATTTATAGCTAAGGCCAACTGCATCGTCCTTGCCCCACCCAATAATTCGCTGTGCGGCGGGGTTGATGAGTTGAATTACTCCCTTTTTATCTACAGCTATCACACCGTCGTCGATGGCGTTAATCACGACATCGGACTTGTTGGCGACTTGGCTTAGCTCACTTGCGAGATCTTTGTATGCCTTGTCTTTCGTGTCATCTTTTTCAGTTTTGGTGTGCCAAATAATAAAGCTGGCGATGAGCGGTCCGATGCCTGCAATGCCGCCTATAATCATTGCGCTAGGCGTGGCGTGCGTCAAAAAGGCGTAGACTAAGTACGCAATTATAGCGAATAATAGAATCGCTAAGCCCGGCACGCCAAAGATACCGGCAAATACCGCTACGGCTATCCAGAGCGCTATAAACGGCGAGCCTGTTTCACCGGTACTTAGTACGAGCGTAGCCGTCGTGAGTACCAGTAGTAAGTAGACGAAGGCCGAGGCAAGATGGCCATATTTCTGTGGGGTCCACCAGTACGCAGCGAATGCCACTACAAAGGTTACGCCTGACAATATGGCTCCAGTAGTATCGACAATCAGGTTGTTGTTTGTGAACTCTGAGCCTGTTAGTAGCGGCAAAAAATACAGCCCGACTACCATCAGCGAGATAAACATCGTTGCTTCGCAAATACGGCGATGCCAGAACCAAGTGAGTGTGAGTGCCTTTATCCTTGCCCCCTAGTTTTCCTTAGTGATTATTATGACAAACAACGCCCCAACAGGCAATACGCTTATGAATATACTTGCAAGGCTATGCAAAAAGCGTACAATGAGCCACAGACAATAGAGGCAAAACAGACATGGGATTTTCAACGGGTCTTCGGTCGGCGGTCGCACCTCACCACGAGGTGCTTTGGGATAAAGCTGTCGGAAATCGACCAGGCGCCTTCATAGATGACCACACACAAATAGAAACCGGCCGCACAGAACGCGTGCCGTTTTTTAATACTAAAATTGAACGGATTGCCTATGACGACTCGCCTACCGTGTTGCAAGACGAGCTCGAGCGTCCACTAGGAACGGTTTATCGCCACGATGTGAAAACAACTGATGGATTGTATCGAGCGAGCTCTGTATATATACCTGATCAGCGTATTGCCACGGGCTACCCCTTCACCTTAGCCATTGACACACCATGGTTCACCGGTACTCAGGGTCACAACGACGACCTGGCGAGTCTCTTGATGCGCGAACTAGGTGTTTCGGTGGTGCTGGTTGGCCCCGAGTACAGTACGCAACAATCAGGTTGTCTACTCGACCCACGAAGGTTGGCAAAAGTCGCATTTACTACCTTGAATATTCCGCAGGCACTATCGGCGGAGAGTTCGGTTGAAATTACGGCCGCGCTTGCTGATCATCACGACTTACAAAGGCAAATCGTAAAGCTCGGTGAATCGCGTGGTGGTATGGTTTCAATGGCTGTTCACCCTTACGCAAGGACTCGCGAGCTCGGATATATTTACTACGATTTAACCGACCCGTGCGTGGCTGAGCGATTATTTGAGGAGCCTAAAGACGTCTTAGACCTAGCCAAGTTCTCTCTGTATGAGTCGATTGGTGCTGCGAAGGTCGGCTTGAAATTGGCTAAAGAGCAAGCTTTGAGGCAAAAGGCTGGTACCATTCCGCTTCAGCCCGAATTTCTTGCCGGAGCAACACTTGCGACCTCACGCGCGATAGCCAGTGGCGAAGCAGGTCAATTCCCCAGCTGGATGCCACACGATTCAGCGGTGCATCTATTGAGTATGTTGAAAAATACTATGTCGAGCGCAGAGGCTTGGCCAGAGAAATTTGCTAATCACACAAACTTTGCTCACCTAACACTACATGAAATGCACTTTGGGCTTGCTGACCCTTCAGTCCCGCGCCACCTAATAGGAAGAGTGGCAGCACTTGGTGACGCTCTACTTGCGGGTGGACCGATTGACTATCGAAAAGTACATTTGCTCGACGACGATGACGTGCTTGGTGTCGTTGCGTAGGTAATATTTGTAATTTCATCATGCTCATGCTTTGAAATATTATTGACGAGGAGTAAAATCTACACATTAATATAATTGTGCCATTTGGCACAGGGAGTGTGTAGGATGAGGACAAATCTATCGCGACGCGTTAGAGCGGGGCTGATTGCGTTCGCATTGGTGGTAAGCCAAGTGCTAATGCCAGTGCAATCAGCATATGCATCGAACAATAATAATAACAATAATAATTCCGGTGACATCAAAGTCCACGAACCAGGTACCGATAGTGAACTGAATAATAACGACCCGAAACTAAGCGGCTGTTCTGTGCAGGTTGATTTTTACAACTTCAACAACACGACAGACAAAAACGCAACAGTATCATTTACCTCTCAGGCTCCAACGGCCAGTGCAGGTATTTTAGTATCGGGTGCTAGCTTGACACCGGTCGTTATCGGAGACGGTGACGCTGATGGTCAGGGCAACAACGACCTTGATGGTAGTTATATATATACACTCGGTTTCACGGGAACCCCTGCTGCTCAGGGATATCATGTAGATCTTGATGTTGTGGTAGGCAGTCCAAATGGTGGCTCAAAGCAAAAAGTTTTTTGGGCACCTGCTAGCTGTCGAGCCAAAGTGGCTGCTACTGCTCCAAGCATTAGTGACCTATGTGAGGTAAAGAATGACACCTATACAATACCTGCTACCCCTCATGTTATTTACAAAGTAAACGGTAGCTCTAGCATCAAGCCTGCTGGTACGTATTCAGCAAATGGTGCGTCTAGCGTTAGTGTTCAGGCATTCGCAATCGATGGCTATGTACTGGATGGTCAAGCCAGCTGGACGTTGAATTTTACCAACAGTGCCAATTGCGAAAAAGTAGTAGATTTACCTGAACCACCTACAACTATTGACGAATGTGGACTAGACAATATCCGCTGGAATACAGCAAGTTACCAAGATACAGATGACTACACTTGGACAGTAAACCAAGATGGTTCACTGACAGTTACAACAGTTGTTGGTGTTGAATTTCCAAATGAACAAACCAGCAAAACATATTACTTGCCAAAAGATAACGGCATAAAGTGTGCTCCTACAACTGACCCTACGAAAAACGACACTTGTGGTACAAAAAATGACACCTACACCATTCCAGAAGCAGAAGGTGTTGTGTACTACGTAAATGGTGTAGCTACTGAAGCGGGTACCTACAACGGGTATGGTTTTGTGAAAATTACTGCTGAGGCTCAAGAGGGCTACAAACTGCTCGGACACGACTACTGGAAATTCCACTTTAGCGACCGATATTGTAAGCCAGATGTAAAAGCATGGCTGAAGACGTTTTGCTACGGCGATGGCCAGTACTTCAAGCTTGGCGTGAAGAACAACACTGATTCTAAACAGAAGTACGAAATCGTTGTCACCGACAGCGAAGGAAACGAAGTGAAGCAAAGTGTAGTGTACTTACATTCTGGACAGTATGATGCCGGTAGTTGGATGACCAACGTCGATGACGAGTATACCTTCAGTGTTTACAGCTACAATTACGGAAAGCGTGGAGAGTTGCTTTGGGAGAAAATGATTGTAACCGAATGTGCTACCGACGTGTTTACTCCTGACATTTACAAGCGTGACCAGAACGGTAACTTACTGCCTGGTGCGAAATTTACTATTGAAGTGTGCCAGTACGGCAATGTAGTTCGCGATGATGTTCGCCTGAATATGGTTGCACCAGAGGGTTGGAGCTGTACTACCTACACCGATGTTGACCTAGGTAGCTACGCAAATGGCGATTGGTTCGAGCAAAATGTCGAATATAAACCATATGTACCTACAACAGTAACAATTACCGAAACCTATGCACCTGGCACTTGTGAGATTTCAGGCCCATGGAAGTTTAGCTGGAACTATAACCAACGAGAAGAAGTGCTAGTCGATGAGCAACCTGGTGTAATGCTAAACTCATTGAACAAAGGCTACTACCACCACGATATGAACAACATGGGCTCATGGGATAACGGTAGTAATGTGTGGGACCTAGAGAACAACTGCCCTCCAGGAAATGGTAGCGTGACTCCTGAAGATCCCGCAACGCCTGCAAGCGAAGCCCCAGTTGTTACCGAACTTCCACAAACTGGCCCTGGCGGTACAATTACCACCTTCCTTGCCCTAGTTGCGGCACTCGGAACCTATGGTGCGGTGTACTTCCTGCAGCCTAAAAAACGCTACGAACAGTAATCTAAGCTTTTAGCGTGGCGCTTCTAAATAACCGAGCTACAAACAGCACGGTAAGAAGCGCTGCGCAACCGGCTAGCACCATCTGTACAATCGAGTTCTTAAACTCTGTTCCCGTGTACAACACATGAAGCAATATAAGCACAATCACAGCATACGAAAGCTTATGTGACACGCTCCAAATAACTTTGTTACGCTTCAGGCGCGTGAGTGATGAGATAAGTATCCAAGCAGTTAAGTATACCGCGATAATTGCTGACGGAATGGCGAAGGATGCAAACATACTGCCGCTTATAGCTACATTTGCATAGATCTTATGAAACGGCACCAAAATATCGGCCAGACTAAACGGCAGATACGAATCTATTAGCAGCACGGCGATGTGTATACATACCATCACGGCTAACATAATGCCAAGCCATTTGTGGATGATCCATGCCTTTACTGGCTCGATGAATTTGTATGTTAAGCCTGTGATGTGGCCGATGCCCCCGATGCCAAGCAGTAGCATTAACCCAAGGGCAACCAAGCCGCTCACTCTTGTAATGAGCCACGGGAGCTGGCTAATGATTGAGTCTGTCACACTAGCACCTCCAAGCTGTCTGATCTTTGCAGATAGGCGCGATGAAGCGAATGGCGCTCCCACCAGCCACGTGCCTCACCATCGGCTAGCAGCAGGCTTTTCGCGGCAATATCAGCCTCTACGCCGCTTTGAGCAACGACAGACACGGAAAGCGTGTTTGATTGAGAAGGCTTGCCAGTTTGAGGGTCAATTAAATGGTGCCAACTTTTGCCACGACGCTTGGCCACGCTACTTGTAGCAATAGCCCACCTCCCTTCACCTATTTCGATAATTGGTGTCGCGTCGATCATGTCTAATGTAATCTTCCACGGTTTGCCGTTTTCACCATATCCAGCGGCAATTACATCACCTCCAAGACTAATCCAATAATCTGTTATCCCCCTCTCCTCGATGATATTTGCTAGCGCATCGAGTGCATACCCCTTTCCTAGCCCGCCGCTATCAAAGGCTGTACCGGGGGCGATTTTTGCCAACTGATTAGAGATATCAACTCTATGATTAGTATGAGACGCATTGAAGCTTCTAACGTCTGGCGTTGCGGCTTTGGCATACGAGTTGGTGAGCGAGTGCAAGTAACCAGCGCGCTGTAGGTCTGGCAAGACAAACGGGTCATAAAGGCCTTCACTCCAGGTTTGCATATCGTTTGATGCTACAAAGAATTCGCGCGTGAGAGCATCAATTGGTACATATTTGCCCTTTGACAGATTCATCATAGTGACGTCAGACGAAGGCAAAAAACGACTAAGTCGTTGCTCAAATAGCTGCAGATATGTTTTAAGACGTGACAATACAGTTCGCGCTGACGCTTCGTTTGCTACATTGAGCGTAAAAACTACCTTGGTGCCAAGAGCATGGCCGCTTTGTTGGATGATCATGAGGCTGTGCTCGATGGCTGGGAGTAGGTATACGACGATGGCTGGGAGTAGCTTTGAGACGGAGTGGTTGTTGAGCTACCGGTATCGGTCGTAGAGCTATCATCGCTCTCGGTATCATCGACAGATTCACTTGCTTCGGTACTTTCGGTATTGCTTGTGATGGTTGAGGTCGTGGCTTGTGAGTCGCCAATAGCATTCGCGAAGACGAATAAAAGAAACAGAATGCCCGACACAGACAATGTGCTCCAAATGACCGTTTGCACCATCGATTTACCAGCTATACTTCGCTCGGCTTGCGCGAAAGATTCGCTATGAATTGCTCGCTTGTTTACGCCGACGGATTCCAGCGAGCGCTCGGTTTCGATAACAAATTCATCAGGGCCACAAATATAATACCGAGAAGAATTTGGTTGACTCGACACCAGTTCGTCTATAACTTTAGCGTCGATTCTTCCCTGTGTTGCGCCTTGTTCGGGCTGGCCTGAGAAAAGCTCTAGGCGAATGTTTTTACGGCCTACTATGGCACTTCGCAGACTTTGAATGTAGGGCAGTTCTGAAAGCGATCGTGCGGAAATGAGCACGGTAATTTGTCGTCCGCTCGGACGTGCTAGCTCGTTTCGCAGCATACTTATAAATGGTGTAACACCTATGCCGCTCGAGATGAGTACCACTGGCTCGGTGCTGTAATCAAGCGTGAACTCGCCGAAAGGCCCCAGCAGAGTTACTTCGTCCCCTTTGTTGAGCTTTGATAGACTTTTTGTTGAATTGCCGACGCGTCGGAACACAAGCTCGAGTTCGTTTGAGCCAGCGATACTGACTGCCGAGAAGCAACGCATGGGGGTTTGAATGCTTCCCTTTTTCGCAGCAATTGCAAAATATTGGCCGGGCGAAAAATGCAGCAGGCCTTCATTACTAGCAACCCGAAGCATGCTGTAGGTTGGTGCGCTACGATTTTCGATAACAGTTGCGTGTATGAAAGACTTCATATTTCTAGAGTATGGGAACAAGCTTAAAACAAGCTGAGGGATAGAAAAATCTATTTTTTTGGGTGACCTTACCGGGAAGTACGCCAGATGATAACAATCCACTTTGTTTCTTGTTCTATCATGAGCTAAATTCTGTCAAATTAGAAATTATGACAGAATTCGCACCCTTCGGGTTCGACTTTCACGAGTGAAAGCACCACGTAAAAACCCCAGATTAACTGGGGCATTTACGTGGTGACCCTAGCCCAGTCGATTTATAAAGAATTAGTAGATGAAATTATACGGTGGAATGATATCCTTAGCGGCGTAAAACACCGAGAAGCAGCGGCATTTTAGCTCTGTTATATTACTCCCCCAGAGGGAATAGAGCTACTGATATAATAAACACAATAACCAACTTTAATACTTAAAAGTACATAATGTATTCAAAAATTACCGACAAGCAACTTGATGATTGGAAAAAAGCTCTCGCTAAATCTAATATAATTTACGATACCGACGAGGAATACCGAGACGCTATGAGTAATTTAACGGGTTTTTTCAACATACTTATTGAAATAGACCTGCAACAAAAATCGACGGTCAAATCAAGCAGCTCTAGCCAAGAAGAGCATTAAGCTCTTTGAACATATTTTCAAATCTATCGAGTGTTGCGGCGTCCACGGCTTTTTTGGGCAACGGGTTACTCACGAGATGGCTCGCTACTAAGAAATGATTGTAACCGCCTGATGGTCGTAGCGTAATCTTTTTAGACTTTAGGTACTTCTCAATACGCTGCGTCATGCGGTCGCCTTTAGGCAGGTCTTTTGCTGAGATAGTCAAACCATTGAGTTGCGTGGAGTATGCCGCATTGAAAACGCCAAGGTATAAATCTTCACCTAGCATATCTTCGACGTCACTTGCCTTCAAGTTGGCTGCGTCCCGGAAAGTGGCATAATTCATTACCTGCTTATCTTTTATGATTTTATTCTGAACAAGACTAGCAAGTCGCTGGTCGCTCGCTCCCTCGTAGTCATGGACAACAGCCATGTCGAGATTATTTCCAGCCAACAGACTTACAAATGTTGCAATCTTATCCAAGCCGCCAGTTGGCACGATTACAATTTTATCGTTTAGCCCTACGCGCCCGTCTTGCTCAAGCAGTCCTGAGAAATATTTCCAGAAAATTAAATCCGCCGGTCCCTCGACGAGAACATTCTTCGCTCCGATGAATAAGTTTTGTGCCAGAGAGTAGCCAAGCCCTGCTTGCAGCGGAAACAGTGTTCGCTTATCCGTACTAGAGAGATTACCTGCAATAACCGTACCTTTACCGCTTATATCTTCTACAGTTCGGACTTGATGCAGCTTCTCGCTATCAATCATAAACGGAGAGTGCGTCGTATATAGAATCTGATGTTCCAAAGAGAGGTCGGCAATATAATGCAGGAAATCGGCTTGCGCAAGACCGTGAAGACTCAGTCCTGGCTCGTCCAGCAAAAGAATAAGGTCTCTATTCGTGCCAATGCGATTCTTGACGCTGTTAAACCATACGATGAAGCTAAAGAACCATACGAAGCCTTTGCTTCGTTGGTCAAACGGAACAGTCACACCATGGTCTATATTCTCTACACGAATGTAAAGGTTTACTCCGGTATTATACGGGGCTTCTTCATTCGGGTCCGCTTTCACGTCGAACACTACTTTTAGTTGACTGTTTTGTGTCCAGTATTTGAAGACTTTTTTGCTAATATCCAGCGATACCGCTTCAAGCTCGGCTCGTATTTCTTCATAGCTATCAGGATTTTGCAATTCGTCCGTACTGATATTTGCCATTTCTAGTAAGCCGAGCGCAGTCCTAAGGCCACTATCCGTGGTGCCGTTGTCTTTAGCACTTTTTAACTGCGAGATATTAATTTTACCAGGCAGGATGTTGTAGTCGCTAAAATATAAAAATTTCGGGACATTGCCGTTGATATAGTGGCGGTATATATAGTTTCCGAGACGTGTATCCGACCAAGTGTCGTTACTGACTTTGTATTTTGTCTTGAGTTCAGTGAAGAAAGTTTCATCGTCACCAGTCAATGTTTCGCCTTCTAATATCGAAATAATTTCATGAATTGCTGTCGCTTTACTTATCTTTGAGCGAACGCCTTCGCTTACGTCCGATTCCGCGATTAGCCTTGTAGTGAAGGCTTTTTCTTTAACTGGGACTACCACGGTTGAGGAGTTATCAATGTGATGAGTCACCTTATAGATGTTTCCACTTAAAACGTCGGTACCAAGTTCACCTTCGATTGCAGAGACTTCTTCGGGGTCTAATTCGTATGAAAGTACGGCGACCACTGATGACTTTTTTTGGTCGGCGCGTCGCTTGTAGGTCAGCCAGTCCTTACGGGGATAATCAAAGACTTGGTTGTACTCATCATCATCCAAGACCGATTCGGCTTTATATAATGACTCCAAAAAGGCGGACTTACCTGCTTCGTTAACGCCAACCATCACAGTTACATTTTTATCAATCTCAACAGGGGTGCTGTCTTCAATAGATTTATATTTTGTCACATGTGCCTGTGTTAATTTCATACTTCTCCTATCCCTCAAAAGTGCTTTTATTCTTTACTACCTAGAATACTCTTTTACATAAGCATTGACAATAGCATGATTGGTGTTATTAAATGCTTATGCTTTAATTTTCTCGTAAATCTTCACCATTGCCAGTGTGTCTAACTTGCAATACGCAAGTAAATCGGCAAAAACTTGGTCAGCGTTGCTCGTGTTTTCACTAGTAACTATTTCATACCATCGTACAGAAGCAATATCCCCCTTGCCGATTGCTAGGTCTTTGTAGGATAGTTCAGGAACGAGCACAGGAAGGACGTATTTAATTGAGCATTTACCCAAAAAACCAGGGTGTACATAATAATTTTTTGCAAAGACATCCATTAAGTCGTATATACGAGCGTTGAGCGACTCGTAAAAACTAGCATACTCCGGAAATAGCTCAGCGAGCTCTTTGTTGCGGTCACGCTCAAACACTTTATTCCAAACAATCACCGAGCCTGTATCACCAATATCTTCTCGCATCTGGGCAGCAAGAGCTTCTAGTGCAGTCGAACTCGCCTCTCGCGATAGATGTTCGGTGTGGCGTAGCTCACTGTCTGGCGTGTCTAGAATGTGTAAAGAATATTGAAACACCATTTGCTGATGGGGGTGTACACCGTCTACTAGTGGTATAGCAGGATTTACTGATTCGTAATCTAGAAAATACAGCGGAAACTCAAGCTCCGATAGCGACCTCTCAACTGCTACTTGGTCGATATGTGGAGCTCCTCGTTTTTCAATATTTACTTGCGCTTGTTGATTAGCTGTCAGCGAGAAGTCATCCGGAATATCTTTAATATTGAATATGTCTAAATCAACAAGTTCAGCGAGCTTCCTGCCCTGCATACGCGAAACATCGTACACTGAATATTCAGGAATATCAGAGTTGAAGTGCGCAAACGCTGGGCAATGCTTACCTCGCGATAGGGAGCGACAAGGACAAGCAGTAGGTTCGTCGGGCTGAATCATCTTTTCGAGAGCAAGCATCACTTGGTCTTTCACTTCGGGCATTATGGCTGCCACCTTATCTGATACGTCCTCGGTAACAAAAAATGATTGCGGGTCGATATGCCCATTATGCCGTACACATTCCCTATTCAGGTGAATAACCCTCGTTTCATTAATTGTGTAGCCAGCCGTTTCAAATGCTAATTTTTGAAATGCCATGTCGGGGATGTGCTCAGGCTTGACTCTGCTCGATGATTTTACTTCATATAAAATCCAGCCATCTCCCTCACGCTCAATTACGTCGGCCATTGCCAGTAATCCGTTCTCCGTAATAACAGTCGCTTGAAATAACGTGGACGCACCGTCCGCTATCATCTGCTCGGTGTTGCTAACTGCTTGGGTGTTATAACCTTGTACTAATACACCCTCCGGGAAGAGTTGGCGAGCGATAAGTTCAATTTGATTACCTTGCTCGAACTTATTTTCTCGCACTTCTGCTGGTGAATCTTCTGGTACTAATTCTGGTTTGTTTTTCCAAAGCCAGAAATAGCTCGGACATATGCGAAATTTTAAAAAGTCTGATTTAGACAAGTACATGGCTAGTCCTCTTTAGATTTATTATTCGCTTTTGTATCGCTGATTCGCCAGCCCATTAGATTTAGGGATGGCTTTAGATACTTCACGAGATTATCAGTTGCTTCTTTTCGAATGTCTTCCGGCACTTCCTTGCTGAATAACGAAAAAGACCTTTCCATATACGCATCAAGCGGCCAGTTTGTTCCATGAAAATCTGCTCGACCATAGAGTAGGCCGTAAAGACCGATTATTTCAGCAAATTCGTTTAATGCTTCGGTTATTTTTTGTGATTCAATTTTCGACTTATCACGCCTTGTGGTCGTATTGAAGGTGAAGCCTCCTAAACCCTCTTTGCTCTCGATAATTTCATATTTTTCAGGTTGATTATCCTTGTGGAATTTTAGTGCCTCGTAGTCTTTGACGAGCATCTTGGGGTAATTCTTGTCGTTAAATTTTCGAGCTTTCGCAACAAGCTCATTGACTGATTGCTCTATTTTTTTCGAATGTTTATCAATGAAATCATTACCACTTAGACCTTCTTCGGCTTTTCGACTCGCCATAAACTCGGCATTGAGTAAATGTGGAATAATAGTAGCTCCATTATCCTTTGAGAACTTGAAATAGTTGATAAAATTTTCGGGCTTCAAAGATAGTAGGTCTTTAACGAATTTTCCACCTGCTCCTTTTTCCTTTACGTTCAACAGGAGTCGCAGGTCAATCATCAGACCAAGCTCATGGTTTTTGATTATTGGGTATAAGAAACCAGCGTTGTCTTCATCGTAATCGCCATATGCAATGCTGACGACATTACCATTTTCGTCTTTAGTCTCTTTTTTGCTGTGGCGTTTTTTCGAGCATTCAATAACAACACGAATCAAGACCTCTCGCTGGGCGATGCTTTCAATGACTCTTCGAAAATCGTGCTTGAGGTAGGTTCGGCTTTTGTCTTCACCGAAAAACTCTTCGTTAATAACGATAACTTTTCGAAAAGTCTCTTTCTGAGACACCGTTAACTTGCCTCAATTATGGTTATTTCTTCATCGGATAGTCCATAGAGTTCATAAATAAGTTGGTCAATTTCGTCGTCGTTTTTTTGAATTTCTTTATCAAGCTCTAATAAGTCGGCCCGGTATTTCTCGAATAATTCTATCAATTCATCTTTCTGCTGGAGAGATAGTTTAATCTTTAATGACTTCACAAATACATTAAAGTCATCGAGCCACCATTTTCCAATGCGAGTCGGTATCTTATCGATTCCGCCGTTACTTGCAAGTAACTGCTTGAACCTTGCATTCAATACACTGGATTTTAATTTTGCACTTGTTAAAGAGGCTTGTATATTAGCGATTCGTATTTGAGTAGCTGTATCGGCATCCACATAAGGTATCGCCTCGAAGAAGCTAGTGGGATATTTGAGTGAACCTTGAGGTATCCTTACGGAGTAAAAAGTTTTAAGATGATACCAGTTTATAAGCTTTGAATTTATAACAGCTAACATGTAGCCGATATTTTGGTCGTCATTAGGTATTACTGAATGTACTGCAACAAGCAACCCTGAACCTCTGCTATCAATGACACCCGCTACCCGTTGCGACACACCTCTCACAATAATTTTTGGAGACAGTTTGAATAAATCTACGGTATTTTGACTGAGATACTGTAAATCAAGTTTTATAGATGGCTGACTGTATTTATCTTTATACAAATCAACCACATCTGTCTCCCATGCGTCTTCGTAACGGCGAAGATTTCCATTCGTGTACATAGGAACGCTATTTTCCCTTACGCCCTGAAAAATAATGTCTTTCATTTTCCAATATTCAAAACCCATAACGCCTGTCCGTATTTTAGAGTATGACTTTAAGGGTGAATTGATATCTAGCTTTTTGACCAAGGCAGAGGTTAAATTGTTCTGCTCGATTTGAATTTTTCCTGAATCATCGTAGAGACTATCAATCTCAGTACGGATATCGCCTAGCTTTACTATGGCCTTACCCTGTTTGTCACCTTTAATCAAATTGATGATTATTGTGGATATGAGGGCGTCCTGAAAAACTTTTTCATCTTTGACATCCCATATTTCGAATATATTTACATTCTTTTTTAAATAATCCCTTATATTTTTGCCGTAACCCGCTCCAAAAAATTTATTCGGACAAATTATGCTCATACGCCCATTATCAGATATAAGCTCCAGACCTTTTTCTATAAAGGCAACATAGAGGTCGGCACCCCTTGAATACTTGTAGTTTTTCTTTAAGAACCCTCTCGTAGCTTCATCTTGCCCACGTACACTAACGTATGGAGGATTTCCTACTACTACATCAAATCCTCCGTCTTTGAATACATTAACGAATTGCTCGTACCAATTAAATGCCTTGTCTCCCGCAATATTTGGGTCGTCAATAAGACTGTTTCCGCACTTAATATTGTTGTCGAGAGTAGTAAGTTTTTTACCCTTCTGGGCAGTCTTGAGCCATAGTGAGAGCTTTGTAATTTCTACTGATTCTTCGTTAAGGTCTACGCCGTAAATATTATTACGCAAAATATCGCGCACATACTCGTCTGATGAGAATAATGACATGCCAAGAATATCGCCGACACGCTTGTTTTCTGCGAGCAGATAATCAAAGACATAAACAAGAAACGCACCAGAGCCACAAGCTGGGTCAACCACTTTAACGTTTTGTAGGAAGTCTTGGTATTTCGTGTATGCCTGTCGTTCTCGCTTTTCGTAGGTTTTATCTAAAATATCGCCTTTTAGTCCAAACTCTGCTTTGAATTTTTCTTCATGGTCGCGGAGGTATGCTCCTAGAGAGCTATCGACAATATAACGGACGATATAGTCGGGAGTGTAGAAAATTCCATCCTTTTTACGTCGGCTTTGTTGAAGGGTCTCAAGACTCTGACTTTCATTAACTTTGTTCTTGATTTCTTCAAGGTCGCTAATGGACTGCTCGAAGATATGACCAAGAATATTCACACTGAGGTCTTCGGCATAGTTGTAAGTACCAAGCTCCACAACTTTACGAAGTGGCTCGTCACTAATACGGAGGTTATTTAATACTTCATCGTGCCTGAATAGCCCACCGTTATAGCCATTGGGAATCTCTAATTTATCACTACCTACATCAATCGCTTCGAAAAATCCTTTAAGTGTACTCCACAAACTACCACCAAATACGGAGCTGTCAGCCGCCTTGATGACTCGTTGTAGCGTATTGTCAGGCAGAAGTCCGCGGTCTTCGGCAAAAGCTGCGAACACAACTCGGTCAATTATTTTTTGAGCTTTCTGAATGCCCGTCTCGATATCTGTTTTGACATGGTCGTTTTGCGAATAGATGTCGCGAAGGAGGTTGAGGCGAGCTTCTTTATAGACTTTGTAAAACTTCTTACCTATATTTTCCTGCTCGATACGAATGTCGCTAAGTAGTGTCTCTGTTTTGCTCGCACCCTTAGCGGTTGTCAAGCTGTCTTTTTTAAGAAGAGCGAACCACGTTTTGAACAAGACATAGTTATCTTCTGGGTTAACTAAATCATCTAACGTCCAAACTTCGTAATCGAGTAAATTATCGTGATAAAGCCGAAATTCCCAAAAATTGCTAACAATTACGAACGGTACTGATTGATACTGAACCTTGTACTTAAAGCCTTGTTGCACGGGGCTCATGTTGCCGTCGCGTCGCTGCGGACGGTCAAGGTCGATTCCTGCACCCTTTAGCTCGACGACTGCTGCGATGTTTCGGATATTACTCGAAGAATCCGTATAGCTAATTACCGCATCCGGTAGTTGACCCATGTCGGTGGTTGCCTTAGGCTCAAAGCTAAAAGGGGTGGCTGGTTTTTCTCTGTAACCAAGAATGGTTTTAAAAAACGCATGATTGTATTCCTGCTCGCGAGAAGTTTCTTTGTCTTTTTTCAGTGAGCCGTTGTGGTAATCTTCGTGCCACTCTTTGACGATGTCGATGTAACTCATGACTGATTCAGTGTCGATTGTCTGTGCTATTTCACGAAGTTTGTTTTTACCGAAAAGATTAGCCATATTGAAGTATATTTTACCATGATTTACTCTGTTAAGCTACACATATGTCATTATCGTCTTAAAGTCGCTGTCAGACGTCTTAAAACAGGTCACAGAGCTATATTTTTAGCCTTGAGCTATCTCTGTCGGGACAATATATTAATGTTTATGGAAAACCCTATCGACCAAGCCAGCAAAAACAGAATGGACATTGCTAGCATCAAGCGGCGATACATTACAGGCGAAATAACACGCGAAGAGGCCAAGGTTCTCACTCAGCCAATAATCGCCAGAATTAATAGAGCGACAGAAGCAAAAACCAAGGAGCTCAACAAAAAATACGGGTCACATCGCAAGCCCGTATTTTTAGATTTCGTGAACGCTATGCGAAATAGTTACTAAACTGAACAAATACCTCTATTGCCATAATGGCTTACGAACGCCCAGCTCAACTTCTGCTAATAAATCTATGTCCTCGTCTGCCACCGCGTCAACATATGCAGCACCGCTCGCATCAAATTCCTTATCTTCCGTGGTGTACCGATTTTTCACCAGTTCGTCGATAAGCTGTCGCGTCTTTTCTTCGCCCAAGCCAAGGTAAAGCCTTGCTTCGTATTCTGAAATTAGCCCCTCACGATTCTGTATATGGTCGAATAGTCTCCAGGCGAGCGGCTCTGTAATCCCGTATTTGACACAAATAAAGACAAACTCTGCATCGACTTTCATGTCCTTAGTCTTTGAAGTCACCCGGTTCGTATACACGGATAAAGCTGCCGATGACATCTGCAATCTTTTCTTTTTCGTGCGGGTTTTCACCCATTTTACGTTTTAGCTCCAGATAGTCGCTTTCACGAATAGCTATAAGCTGGTATTTGATTTTTTCACCCTCTGCTTTTTTCGGTCGTCCTACTTTGTTTGCCATAACATTCTCCTCATTTGCTTAATTATATTTTCCCCGCACATCAGAACTCAAGGCAGATTTGTGCGCTAACGGTTTCGATACCAAAGAAACCAGTCCAGCTCACGACGCTTGTTTGGGCGAGCTACAGAGTGTCTTTGAAGTAAAAAGTCTACGAGCTTAACATACTGCTCGTAGTCGCACGACTGACGCATTGCCTCGATTTTGCTATCTACAAGTTTAGTCACGGTCTGCCCTTTGCGGAGCTTGGTGTCAGCACCGAAAAACTCTCGGCAATCCGCTAGCGAAAGATAGTCGCCGATATGCTCTTTAACTACTTTGTCAAAGATTGAGAAGTCGTCTTTGTTGTAGACGTAGGTATTGTGATAAGTGCAGTATTTACTGAAAAACGAGAACAGATTTAACCCCAAACCGCTACTCCAGAGAGACAGTTCACTTACAAGCGAAAGGTCGCCAGACGATACTCGTTCATCAAACGGGATGGACTGAATTTTACCAACAATATCTTTGAGGTTAATGTTTCTCGTACCCTTTTCACCGAGCAGTCTACTTAACTGGGTGGAGTTTTCCATGTCTACAATGGCAATCTTCATAGCAATAACGGCAGAGTCAGTATTATCGGGGTATTTTTCAAGCGATTTTTGAGTAAAGCCGTTGTCGATACCGTAGCGAGAATCACCGTACATATCTTGTACGACTTGAGCGAGGTCGGTGTCTGAAAATACTTTTAGGCTAGGCTCTGGCATAGTGTCTTTCTACCGAGCAGTGGCCTTAAAAACAAAAAAGCAACCACAGCAGGGTTGTTGACACCTTTACGCCCATGCTAATGCACGAGTTGCTGTGGCTGCTTTTTGAGCATTAGCCACAGCAAATAATTGCTTCTTGGGCGTTTTATAAAAGTGTCAACAGACTGATTATAGCAAGCCTTCCGCCTAGTAAGCAATTACAACACTGATTTTGCAATAACTGTGGGAGAGCAACCGTTTTTTTAATTTTGGGATAATTTTTATTATAAATCTTTAATGCAAAACTAGCCTCCAAATTATGGACTATAATTATTCTATGGCAGATGATAATTTCTACTTCAATTTACTGAATATGGAGCCTGAACTTCGTGATGCAAACCTTGACCTAATGAATAAGACAACCGCCAACGGTAAAAAGCTCAAGGACGACAAATTGCCATTTTTACTAGAGAGTCCTGCTTTTATTGAGCGAGTTATCAACGCACGGCGAAAGCTCGGTTTGAAAAATGAAAAAACTATTTACACCGACACCTCGTCATCTACGATACAACGCCTCATGAGAGTCCCGACTCGTGAAGAATTAATAGAGTTAGAACTGATTCCTTACAATGCCGAGGAAGCCGTTAAATCACGAGAGTTAATCGAATCACTGTGTAAAGCACTGGAGACGGAAAAAGATACTGAGGCGATTAAATCAATCAATAGAGACATCAAGGAAATGACCGAAGGTGCAACCGGCTACCTTGGTTATCACGACGATGAGTCGAGGAAATACCTCTACCGAGACAATATAATAAAGCAGATTCTTAGAGACTCTTCTCTAGACGAAGCATGGTATGTAATTGTCGAAAATATAGTGCTAAACGGCCGCCACCCTGATGAGGCGTATTTGGTTCATGTACCGATTGGTGTAACAATCGAGGATATTGCTCCGAACGGGGATGCTATTATTCGAGTCGCGAAAGGATGCACTAAACAAGAGTATGTGGAGGCTTGGAAGAGTGTATCTCAGCTCACTGGCAAGCCAGCACGACAACCGAAAACAAACTCTGATAATAAAGAACGGGACCTTGGCATTATTCGGGATATGAACGCTGGAATGCCGACAACTCAAATTGCATCAAAGTATTTCCCCGGTAAAGCTAAGGACACCGACCTAATCAGTCGCATACATAAAATCTATAACCGAAAATCCATTAAGTAAGCTGTCAATTTATCTTTTTTCGGACAGATAATATTCACATTATCCGTCCATGTAATGGCATTTACTCTTAATTTATATTAGGTACTGAACACCGAACAGACTTGCTTACTGCTAGCGAGCGGTACGTTCACACAATAAATTAATACTAGCTAGCTTTGACCACCTTCTAAGAGGAGGCTTGTTAGCTAGTGGCTAAATATAGGGGGCCAAAATGGCATCAGAACAAAAAGTAAAAGCGGTTGCGTATTTACGCACCAATAAAAGCGAAGTCGGCGACCAGCTCGGCGACCTCCACATTCAACATCAAAACATCAAGAAATTTGCGGAGGACCACAGACTCACTCTCGTAAAGAGCTTCGACGACTTCGGTAGCAGTAAAAAATCCAGGCTTTACGATGTCGTGGACTACTGCCGCTCCAACGGTCAAATCAGCACGGTGGTTGCGACGACCCAAACTAGAATCTCTCGTAATGTAGAGGAGTTCAGACAGTGGGAGTTAATATTCGCTGCTATTGGCGTGGATTTAAAGTTCTTGCAACAGTCAGTTATGGGTGATTCGGAAGAGTTCATGAAACATCTCATGGCTTCAATAAGCAAACAGGATTCGGAAAATCGCAGTAAGTTTATCAAGCGTGGAATCTTGAATAGGGTCCAGGCTGGTTATTCTGTGCAAAAACCTCCCATGGGCTACGTAAGGACTTCTGAGCGAGGACTGTTTGCAAAAGACCGCGACTCGGCTATCCATCTTCGGAGTAGTATTGCACGTTTCTTAGATGGCGAAGCAAGCTATGATGACTTGCGACGAGCGGTGTCTATGCTTTTTTCAAAAGACAAGCCGTTGAGCAGTGGTAAGTTTAAGGCGATTGTCACAAATCCGTATTATGCTGGATACGTCTGCTACGACGGCAAGCAGTATCAAGGTTTACACGAGCCTCTATTGACTGTTGCCGAATACAAAAAACTAGTCAACCTACTGGGCAAATAATCCCGTAGGAATACGTCACCATGTCTGAGTATTCGATGACAAAACAGGAGAAAAAAGCGATTCCAGCCCAGCTTGAGGGAGCGTTAATCATCTCCTTAAAAGAAGCCCGAAAGATTATGGGTGTCGATGCTCGGACACTGAGTGATGATGAGTTGACGATTGAGATATGGCGATTAATGGAAGTTGCTTCGGATTTATTAAAATTAACTCCACCTCTGACAGAAAAGCAATTATAATATAGTTATAAAACATGTTAGATATTAAGCAAACAAAACCACCTAAGCAAAAAGCCCTCGGCTATCTGCGTATTTCCGACCAAAAGCAAATCAAAGGCGAAAGTAAACACAACCAAAAAGAATCAATTAAGAAATATGCCCTTGCTAATAATATAGAGGTCGTGGAATGGTTCTACGACGAAGCCAAATCAGGCAAAAACACAGAGCGTGAAGAGCTACAAAAACTAATCAAAACCGCCCTCAAAATGAAGGGCGTTATTGATTATGTGATTGTTTACAAAATGAACCGAGCAAGTCGTGACTTAAATAGCTACATTACGGGTATGCGCTCAATCCTTGCCTCTAAAGGTATCAAGGTACGGTCTGCGACTGAGCAGTTCGATGATTCGCCTATGGGCAATTTTATGGAAAACCTTTACGTCATGGTCGGCCAACTTGATAACGAGAATAAACGAGATACCGTAACAGACAATATGACACGTCTTGCTCGGCAGGGTTATTGGCAGCATAAGCCACCTCGTGGCTATAAGACAGTAAAAATCAAGAACTCGGATGGACAGGACAGACCCTCGCTTGCGCCGAATTCGGAAGCGCCAATTGTTGAGAAGATTCTAGTGAGGTTTAACCGTGGTGACATCATTATAGCAGAGCTATGTCGGTACGCTACCAGAGAGGGCTTTCTTAATACCGAGGGCAAGCCAATAACGCAGGAAGTTATGACAAAGATGATTAAACGACCTGAATACGCGGGGTTTGTTTGTGATAAGTTTACGAACTACGAAGTCGTTGCGGGCAAGCACAAAGGATTAATCACGGAGACCGTGTATTGGCAAAATCAAGAGATTCTTAAACAGAAAAACAAGTCGTATCTCATAGGTCTAAAACATCAGAAAATTAACGAGGTGGTACCTCTGCGTCGGTTCATCCTTTGCGTCAACTGCCACAAGCCCCTCACAAGTAGTGCTCCAGGCGGTGAATATCGTTACTTCTGTCATCGACCAGTTTGCCGCGGCACAGGCTCGATTACGGCCTCTGACGCACACAATAGGTTCGAGGAGCTACTGGCGAACGTCACGCCACGACCCTCTACAATCAAACTGATGAAAGAAATCTTACTACGAACATCAGTCAAAGAGCTCGGTAACTTAAATCGTGATTTATCAGACTTGCATGAAAAGGTGGACGGCCTTTCAGCTGAACGTCTAGCCGCGATACGCAAAAACCTTAGGGGCGGATTGGACGATGGCATTAAAGATGAGGTGGTTAACGCGATTGATGCCGAGAAGCTAGAGTTGAATGCGCAAATTAATACACTCAAGCAACAACAAATGCTTAGCGAAGCGAACATTGAGTACGCACTAAACTTCATGGAGAACATTTCAAAACAGTGGTCTGACGCCTCTTTAGACTTGAAGCTAAAAATGCAGGAACTAATCTTTCCAAAGGGCTTTGTGTATGACATCAAGAACGATAACTTTATAATTAACGAAATCAGCCCGCTTTATAGAGGTAATCCTACTATAAAACAGGCTGATGACGCAGAAAATTCTGTTATGGTGACCTTACCGGGAATCGAACCCGGATTGCCAGGATGAGAACCTGATGTCCTAACCGTTAGACGATAAGGCCTGATGATGAGCGAAACGACGAACAAAATGTGTTTACATACTTTTTTCGTATATTCCCGAAGCATCAAAGTCTTGTATGGTCTAAAGGATCCATATAAGACTTGATTAGCATAACAAAATCTACCTCTGTTGTCTAGGTCAGTTCGTATCAAGTTTCTGTATAATTGCAATCAATTTTTTTGGAGTGATCTCTGCCTTTATCAGATATGCATCAGCGTTATGTTCCATCGCCACGCGCGATTGTTCATCTTGGTCAAAATTGGTCAAAATAATAACCTTCGTGTTGGGGATCAGGTCTTCTGCGCCGCCTCTAAGATTCTGCAAAATTTCGCTGCCACGACGCTCTGGTAGCATGATGTCGAGCAATATTACGTCGTAATGTTTGCCGCGAGCAGCGGCCAAGCCGTCGTTGCCATCGACCATCCAGTCGACTTCATAGCCGGCTCGTCGCAGACTGCGTACATACATCTCACCGATAAAACGGTCGTCTTCAATGATTAAAATAGTGTGGATTGCCATAAATTCAGTATACCTTACCCTCTAAATGCCCCGTGGTTTTTAATCCATCCACTTGATGAACGTTCAATCAACATATCGTTATCGCCGCCGGCTGCTTTTAGTTTCGCTGCAACACTTGCGTACACTGGCAGCGTGAACGTAAATGTTGAACCTTCGCCTTCGACACTGTGCACACTTATCGTGCCACCATGTGATTCAACGATTGCTTTTGTGATATATAGCCCGATACCACTACCCGCCACCGCCTCACGTGAACGATGCGAGCGATAAAACTTGTGAAATAAATTGGCAAGCACGTTAGACGGCATGCCAATGCCATGATCGCGCACTGAAACCTCCACGAAGTCACCGGCTAAAATTGCAGATACCTCAATCGTACCACCTGGGTTTGAGTATTTAATGGCGTTATCGATTAGGTTACTAATCACCTCACCAATGCTATCTGAGTCGGCAGCGACAGTGGGTAGATTCGTAGGGATGTTCACATTGAGTACACGTTGCTGAGATTGTGCTCTGAGCAGCATGTCGTCGCTAATGCTTTCGTAGATGTCCGACACAGGTAGTTCGTTTAAGTGTACTTTTAGATGTCTGCGATCATAGCGTGAAGCGTTGAGGATGTTATTGATATAGCCGCTCAATCGGTTTGCCGATACAATAAGCCGGCTAAATAATTCTTTTTGGTCGCCGCTTAGTGCCTGCTGAAGTTCGTCGTTAAGGGTATCGAGGTAGCCACGAATCACCGTAATTGGGCCGCGCAGTTCGTGGGCTGCAAAGGCGATAAAATCAAGGTCTTCGTCTTCCGGTCCGTACTGTTCAGTCTGATCAAAAAGAGTAAGAATCGTCTCAGCTTCGCTACCCTTTTGATACGAAACATAGATATCAAACAAACGTCGGCCTTCTTCGCCCGGAAGTTTATCGGCGATTCGTCGCCACACGTGCTCGGCGCGAATATCGTGATCTCCCCGTTCCGCTAGCCAGGTGTCGATCGAATCGCTAGCGTCAAAGAGCAAATCTATCTTTGTGGTGCCATGTTGGTCGGTGTGAACGGGTGCACTTTGGTTGGTGTAAATCACCTCGTGGTCGGAGTTGAGCATAATAATACCGGTAGAAGTGTTATTTAGCAGTGATGGTACATCAAGAGTTTGCTTTGCGGGTTTACTAGCATTTGCTTTTGCGTGCTGTTCAGTCGATTCGGGTTGGCTAGCAGCAAGCTCGTAGATGAGCTGCAATAAGGGGCGTAGGTGACTTTTTGCGTAGTAGTCATCGTTTAAGTTCGGCGCGGTGAGTCCAGTCGGCTCGCCCGATATGTGTACGAGCGCTCTACTCAAGTCCCCTAATGGTCGCAGTACACCAAGTACTACAACGCAAATTACTATTATTGATGCAATACCGACGGCGATTATGGCCAGCCATTCTAGTGGGTTGATTGACACATGGAACGTGAACATTGCCAAAATTGCTATTGCATAGATAAAGAGTTGTGTTCCACCGACTAGCAAGAGTGCACGGTCACGATACGCAGGCCAAAACTTGCCCACAAGTGCTGGGGTTTCTGTTTTCTTTTCTACTGCCATGACACGGCACCTCCGTCATTTGGCACTGCAGAAATCCAAGTCGTACCACGGGCAAGTGTAAATGGCTGACCCTCCGCATCTTTAAAACTGTACTGGCTCTTCACGTTTGGTCGCTCCCAAGTAACGCGATAAGCTTTTCCCCCCTGGAAAACGACTGCTTTGCCGGTTCCGGTGGTTTTGATACTCTCGCGGTAGCCATCTTCAAATACGAGACTCATGTTTACACGAAGGGCTATCACGACATCAGCGCGAATTTGCCCCTTCTCTCTGTCGGTATGAGGTTGGCCTGCCTGCGCACGAAGATACGAGTTCGTCTTTTTACTATATGTGTAGACGCTGTTATACAGAGGCGAGCTAATGGTAATGTTCACCTTGCGGGCGGTAACTTTTTCGGCGGGCTCGACATCAGTACGCTCAAATGTTTTTGGGTTTGATGTTTTATAGCCTTTGGCCCTATTGAGCGCATCAAGTTTGGCGAAGCTTGTGTACACATTGTGCGGTGCGTACCTATCAGTCGCTCGCCAGTAATAGGCGTCGTTGAAAAATTGATCGATATCTCGGTACCCGCCTCCACGTACAAGTTTTAGCGCTTTAGCGCTACCACCGATGTGTGCCACGCTTGCGTTGTAGGGCGTGACCCACTGCACGTAGTACATGCGTACACTGCGTACTGGACCAATCAGCTGAGGTTTTTTCTGCTGGTAAAGTGCCATAAACCGCGTGATACCGCCTTCGGCCACGGCTTCATATACTACTTCGGCATCCTTCAGACCACTTTGCGGCCGGGCATCAGGGCTATTTTCAATCATGATGGCCGTAATAGGTTTTTTGGTAGCAGCTTCAGACTTCACAAGTACACCAGTAAGTGGCGCATAATACTTTGGCCGAGGTTTTACTGCTATGGGCGTATCGTCAATTGGCGGAGGTGCTGTGAGGGTATAGGCAACGTAGGCGCCAATACTACCAAGTACGATAATCACTGCGCCAGCAATCAAAATCGTCTGTCGCTGATGAGTCCTTACCCACTCCTTTAATCGTTCCACCCTAGATTGAGGCGTTGTTGTGCCAAACTCCATACTGGTTTTTAGTATAGCAAACAGCTAACGCTTCTCCTAGAAGCATGAGTACATTGACAAAATATCATAAAGCATGTTATAATAATACTGTGAATCAACGGACCAAATGTCTGCTGTGCTCTTTCACATTCGTCGCATTACGCGATATTAGCTAAGGAGTTTTTAATGTCCGACCCCTTATTGGGTATACTTTGTATTCTTGGTATTGTACTACTCGGTCTTGTGGGCACATGGTGGTTGACGATGCTGTCGGGTATGTTCTCGAACGGCGAGTCCGACCATCTCTCGGATTGGTTTACTTCCTTTGTCGTGAGTACCGTGTTAACGGTTCTGGCGCTACTCTGGAAGTTGCTACATCACGAGCTTACGATTCCAGCATCCCGGCTCATACCGGCCATCACAACATGGTTGGTTGTAGCGGGCTGGTCATACGCGGTCCTGCATGCGCGCAAGCGCAGGCGTCCTCGGTGACGTTGGGGCTCCTTAGCCCCACCCCAGAGGTGTAACACGTTTACGGCTTTGGAGTGGGTTTAGTTATGTAAAGCGCTTGCTATACGTGCAAGTGTTTTTTCTTTGCCAAGTAGTGCTAGCGTATCGTTGAGCTGCGGGCTAAACGGTGCCCACGTGGTAGCAATTCGAATAAGACTAAATAAGATACCTGGTTTTTGACCAGTGGTTTCGAGCAGGCTATTTAAGGTATCTTGAATAGCCTTAGCTGTCCACTCACTGCCAGAAAGCGCGTCGTGAGCTCCCTGCAATAAGCCGCCTACTTCACCAACTGATAATTTTGAAAGCTGCTTATTACTTGTAATCAATTCCCTATTTTCGGCCGGCTCCTCAAAGAAATAGCTCGTAAGCCCTGGTAAATCTTTAAGAGTTTTCAGCCTATCTTGAGCGAGGGCGAGCACGCGCTTTTTGTAACTTTCTTCGGCTTTTTTGGCTGCTTCTGGCCAGAAGAATTCAGCTCGGTTATACAGTTCATCGGGTGATAATTCTCGTATAAAATGACCATTCATCCATAACAGGCGCATTTCATCGAAGCGTGCACCACTCTTCTGTACGCGGCCAAGGCTGAACTTTTGTACCAGCTCGTCTTTGGTAAAGATTTCTTGCTCGGTGCCGTCGTTCCAGCCTAGCGTAGCAATGAAACTAACCATGGTTTCAGGCAAGTAACCATCACGTATATAATCAAGTACATCTTTGGCGCCGTCGCGTTTACCAAGTTTTTTATTGCCCTGTTCGTTCAAAATATGGGGCATGTGAGCGAATACGGGAAGCTCGAGGCCGAGTGCTTCATAGAGCGCGAGATAGTTTGGCATGCTGCTAATAAATTCCTGGCCGCGAATCACGTGGCTGATGTGCATTTCGGCGTCGTCGACAATGTGCGCGAAGTTGTATGTTGGGTAACCGTCGCTTTTGTACAAAATAAAATCGTCTACAACTTCTGCATTTGTTGTTACATCACCGAAAATTTCGTCGTGGTAGCAGTAGCTTTTTGGCTCCGCTTTGAAACGCAATGGCTGGCTACCGTCCCACTCGGGCGGATTTTCTGGTCGATATTCGCGAAATAGAAATGCTCTTTTTGCTGCTTGAGATTGATCGCGGAATGCCTGAATCTCTTCGGCTGTGTAAGGGTCGGCGTAAGCGCGCCCGCTATCGATAAGCCTTTGTGCCCATTGTTTGTAGGTGTCGAGCCTCTCGGACTGAATGTATGGTCCATAGTCACCTGGCTTATCGGGGCCTTCGTCGTAGTCAATGCCTAGGCTTTTTAGGCTTGCTATTAGATGCTCGGCGCTGCCGGGTACTTCGCGTTTTTTATCGGTATCTTCAAAGCGCAGAACAAACTGTCCGTTTGCTTGTTTGGCAACTAAATACGCAAACAGGGCGGTGCGAATACCACCAACATGCAAAAATCCTGTGGGGCTTGGGGCAAAACGAGTACGAATCATACCAGTAGTATAACAGATATAGACTCTCGGTTGCGATGAAGGCGCACGAGACGTACGTCGAGCTTTAGGGGTGGGAGTTCTTGTGTTAGATTCATTCCAAGCAAGAACGGGAGGGCGTGCCCTCCCTTAAAGTATGCTACATGCTGCTAGCAATATTGCGAACCTGCTGGTTCGACAGAACGGCGTCGCCGCGAATTGTATACAAGATACCACCATTTACCCAAGCGGCGTTGTTGCCGTAGGTATAGATAGTGAGGCCGGCGTCGCTAAATGTTTCGTATTGGCCATTTGAAGCTGGTTCAACATAGTTCGTTAGCAGCGCGCTCGAATCCCAGCTGCTTTTCGATTGGTTTAGGGCAAATTTTTGCTGACCGGCATTGGCGGCAAATGTCATGCGCACTTCACCGTTGGTATAGGCAACTGGACCGTCCAATCGATAGCCACTTGGTTGATATTCGGGGTACGCTGCTTCAATACCGGCTTGTGCTGCAGCAACCCGAACAGAAAGGTTTGGCATATTAAGATAGGTCAAATAACCAGCAAGTAGGAGTAACGCAAGGCTTGCGCTTGCTACATTAAATACACGACCTTTTGATGCACGCTTGGTTTTGTGCTGCTTGTGCTTGGTAGGTTTTGCATTTTCAAGCGCCTGGGAAATTACCTGATTCTTCACCTCTTTAGCGGGAATGTGTGTTTGCGCTACAGGATGTGCGTGATGTGCGCTGTGAGCGTGAGCTTTAGCTACTACCGGGTGCTTCACGGGAGCAATGTCCATAGATTGCTTTGCCTTAACCACTGGCTTAGGGTCTGGAGCGAATTTCGAGATTTGAGGGCTACGCGAAACAACCTGTTTAGGGCCTGTCTTCGCTTTTGGACGCATCGACATATCAATATACTTGCGGTTTAGCGCGGTCGATTTCGTTTGCTTGGCGTGTACATTGGTAGCGTGGGCTGGTTGATGCTGGCGGTGTTGACGCGTCGTGCCGACTGGTTCGCCGCTTTGTGCGTCATATAACAATCCGTTTATTTGAATTGTTTGTTGTTTACTCATGTAGCTTCCTCTCTGCTCCTTATATAATAATCGGCACATAAGCAGTATGCAAGAGGTATTCATACAAAAATGCCACGGCGGTTGATATACTAGATACACTAATGTATCAAGCACCCTCAAAAAAACGTCAACTTATTCAGCGATTAGCCGCCTATACTACTATGACCGCGGCAGTAATCGTGTTGGTTACCATTGCAGTATTGCTCGTGCTCGGGTATCGTTTTAATCGGCTTAGCAACACGATTGAACAAGGTGGATTGGTGCAATTTATCTCACGTCCATCAGGTGCGACAATTACACTTGGCTCCGCTACCCTCGCGGCTCAAACTCCAGATAAAGTTACAGCAAACCCCGGAAACTACAATGTCACAATGGCAAAAGACGGCTACCAAAGCTGGACTAAAAACGTCAACGTAAAATCAGCTGAAGTGCTGTGGCTGAATTATGCTCAGCTAGTGCCAAATGACATCAAAACTAGTGACGTGGCATCATTTGCTAGCCTTGTGCAAGCGGTTGCCTCACCTGATGGGCGGTACTTTGCTTTAATAAAAAACGCAGCCAAGCCAGAGCTGTATATTCTTGATACGCGTTCAAGCAGCTTTGAGCAACAACGAATTACCTTGCCGACGAGCGAACTTGCTACCTCATCGGCATCTCGATTTAGCTTAGTTGAGTGGAGCCAGAATGGTAAAAAGATACTACTGACGCACAAAAAACGTTCAACCACAGAGTATCTGGTAGCAGACATCGACAGACCGGAAGATTCCTATAATATTACCTCGCATTTTAAGCTTGAGGTTGCCAGTGCAGAGTTTGACCCACGTAGTAGCGACCGATTGTTTGTTCGTACAAATGATGGCGATGTACGGCTCGTCAATATCAGCCAGGACACGATTTCTCAAGTGTTGTTGAGCAAGGTTGCACGAATGTCATTCGTTGATGACGACGCACTGATATACGTAGAGCAAGTCGATGCCAAGACACAGCGCGTGAGCTACCTATCGCTCGATAAAACAACTTCGCGAAGCCTAGCTACCTATACAGGTACAAAACCGGTGTACGCTGCCGCGGCCCATTACTTCGATGACGTGTACATTGCCATTGCCCAGGGCACAAAACTTACCGTTCGTTTGGCGAACAAACTTCCAAGTAGTGATTCAACCGACGCGTTGCCACTGACGGTTGAACATGATATCCAGATGGTCGGCGCTCCAAGCTATCTTTCGATTCGTTCTGGCGGTCGTTTTATCGTGGTGCAGCATCAAAAAGCACTTACTACGTATGATCTTGAGCTACACAAGCACACGGCTACTACGTTTAGTACACCCCTTACGCGCGAACTTGGTTGGCTCGATCGCTACCATTTATATAACGTTGTCGACGGCAACTTAACTGTATTCGAGTTCGACGGTGGTAATCAACACGACATTGCATCCTCTACACCTGGTTACGACGCTGTGCAATCAAATGATGGCACATATATTTATAGCTTTGGCGTGAATAGCGAAAAGAAGATTGTGCTGCAGCGCAGTCGAATGATACTAAACTAGTTGCCTGCACCGAATAAGCGTTCAAGCAGTGTCGGTGAATTGCCGGGCATAGCGACTGAACTATTAGTTTGTGATGAAGTACTCGGTGCTGATTTTGCGTCTGACGGGTCGGGGCTTACTTGTTCGGCGGTAACCAACAGACGATTTAGTGCGGTACCAAGCGGCGTACAGGTTATCAGCGTAGCAATTGGTTTTTTTGTAGGGTACACCAATGCTTTGACGTTGTTTGGCTGCACTACCTGTGTTTTTGTTACAGTGTAGGTGTAGCGAATGCCATTGTAGTGAAGGTAAAATGTATCTCCCTTTTTCATTCGCTCGAGAAGTGCAAAAACGAATTTGTAGTCGCCGCTTTCAATAAAATCGTTACTAGAGTGGCCAGAGATAACAGTATTGCCCACCTGCCCTGGTTTGCTATTTGCTCCTGCGATGCCAAACCACGCAACACCTTTTTCCATGGCTTTTAGCTGCGATGATTGATCTGGAGTCACGTTGTATTCTACCGGCACATTCACGTTAATTTTCGGGATAATGAGGCGTGGCTCTTTACTCACCTGTAATGACGCGGTGGGGTCAACGATGATATTTTGTGGGTCAATTTCACCAGGGGTTACATAGGCCTTCACGTTGGCGATAATAATGCTGTTAAACTGTAGTATTACAAATAAAAGGAGTACCGATAACGCAGCCACGGCGGGTATGAAATGACGGCTTTTTCGAACCTTTTTCGCTTGTTCATTGACCGTAGAAACCAGCTGGTTTCTTAAATCATACATTGCCTCGTCTTTTGACATGGTTTCAGGCTCGGGCTGAGGAAAGGCCGGCTGTTCGGCCGTGGGTTGCTGCGTTTGCTTGGCGTACTGTTCGTGGGCCTGTTTTACGGCACCCACATAGTAGTGCTCGTAGTATTTCTGGTAGTAATTTTGCCAGGCACTGTGGTATTGTTGCCAATCTTTTGCCGGTACGCTATGTGCTTGTTGATGAGTCTGAGTGGTATAGGCACTGTCGTGTTGGGGCTGCGGTTCGATTGGTTGTTGTTGCGGGTGGGGCTGGGTTGCCTGGTTGGAACTATAGATTGCGTCTATCTGGCCACGCGCAATATTAGCCACGGCATCTTGGGCCTGGCTCGTTGCGCGCTGTGGTGGCTGGATATGCCCCCGAGAGCCGCCAGTTAGTTTTATGTCTTCCGGACGCATGATAGTCTATAGATTCCCACTCCCCTTTATTGTACAATGTTTAGAGTGTTTTTACAGCTTCCTGCAGCTCAATTGTAGAACTGATAAAAATTGTATGTAGTTAATAAATTATATTTGTTGGGCGAGTGGCGGAATTGGTAGACGCGCTAGACTCAAAATCTGGTTCACTTTTGTGAGTGGGGGTTCAAGTCCCCCCTTGCCCACCAAATATACTTTATTTAAGAAATTAAAGATGCTGAAACGGCTTCTAGCGGCTTTTCTTTGTTCCAGAGCCAGTAACATGCGGCTTTTGTGGCAGTGGTGCCTCGCCAGATAGCCATCGGCTTTTCCCATTTTGTGGTAACCACTTCACCCTCGTGGGCGACAAGTAGAGTGTCATTATGTAGCGTCGCCAACGTTACAGGGTAAGTAATTGTAAATTTATGTAACGCTTCTACCGCTTGGGTGAGTTGCATGCTAAATGTCATGATCTTGGGATAGTAAACACCCTGAAACAGCTTTTGAACTTGCGCAAACGACGCTACCAGTAGCGTATTTGGTCGTTCCGCGAGCAATGATGGATTGTTTTTCATAAGGTCAATCGAATCACGTGTGAGCGTGAGAAGCCCGTCATATTGCTGAATGAATTGTTCATACACCACCGCCGTTTCACTGTTGCGTCCGGCATCGCCGATGAGTAATACTGCGTCTGCCCATTCACCCAGCGCGCGAAGTTCGTTAAGGCTATCTTTTGCTAAACTTCCTGAGGGGTTACTCGGAGCAAATAACGCTTCACCGAAAGCCTTGGGTATGCTCGATTTTAAGGCATCGGGCATAAGCACGCGCACTTCGCCAACACCTGCTTCGAGTGATGTGCCGTACGCTTCGGCCACGCCAGCAAAGCCAAGCTTGTTACCTCCCACAATCGCCAACTTGCCGGCAAGCGATCGCATCTCGGGCTTACTCCATGCTATATCGGGAAAAAGCGGCTTCTCAGAGGTTTGTTTCTGCCAGTAGGTATGTTCCATCTGTTCCCTTTTCTAACCGGTAAGCGATGCTTTTTCGCTCTAATACAATTGGCCAGTTGTTGGCTTTTGCTTTAGCGAGTAGTTCTTCATTTGGATTAAAGGCAATCGGGTTCGTCACCATTTCTAGCATGCTAATATCGCCGCCCGAATCGCCCACTGCATAGGAATCTTCCAGGCTTAAGCCATGTTCTGCAACCGCGGCTTCAAGAAACTCTTTCTTGTGGCCATGAACAATATTCGACTTGTCGGTTAATTTGCCGTCTTTCACCTCAAACTGCCGACCGATTGCAACGTCTATGTCATGTAGCTGGCAAAATCGTTCAACCAATTGTTGGTGTGAGGCACTAATCGCTATAGTTACGTAGCCCTTTTTTTGCAGCTCACGCAGTAGATCTATCGTGAATTTGTACACGTGGTGGCCTTTTTTTAGCAAAATATCGTCGGCAATTGCATGAAAGCGCTCGTCATCGAGCCCAATGATGGCGACTTCCATCACCTCCATCAGCGTCTTTTCGTACATGCCGTACTCGAGCTCGCGTTTGCGCCAACGTTCGCGGTCGGCCAGCACACGTTTAGCATCCGGGGCGCTAATCACTTTTTCTTCTATGAGTGCATCAAACAACTCATGGTAAAGCTGCCATCGGAAAATCGTCCCATCTATATCAAACGCAGCGAACTTGCGGCCGTTCATTATAGCTCAGAGAAGTTGCCGGTGAAATTGGCAAGTGCAAAAATCAATGAAACGAACAGTAGAATGAATAGGAATAGCAGAACAAACGGCAAAATAAGCGTGAGCCATGATAGTACGTGGGCAGCTGGTTTAGGCTTGTTCGCGTCGGTAAGTGGTGCATATTGGCGATACAACACACCGTTTGTTCCCGGAGACAACACTGCATCCATCAGGCCAAAGGTTATTACATTCCATAACGTATGTGAGGCAAAGGTAGTAAGCCAGGCGCCTTTGGTTAGAGCAAGACTTCGCTTTATGGCTGCATTACCGCGAAGCCCTTCTTTGAAGAACGCTGTTCCAGCCAAGCTGTAGCGGATGGCCATGTAGATGCCTGGAATAATAAATAACAGCGTCCACAAAAACACCTTTACGAAAATAAGCACAGACAACCACAGGTAGCTGGCGACATGTTTCATTACTTCTTTAAACGCTTCGCCAAGGGTAGTGCCTTCGTCACTAGCGAGTTTAGAGGCAGTGTAATCTGCAATACCACCAATCACGAGGCCAATCAGTATGAGTACGAACAAAATCGTGCCGCCAATCAAACTAATAACTACCCAATCGCTCACGCTCATTTCATTGAAAAACGATTCGAATTGGGTTTGCTGAGCGAGCTCTTCGCTGCGAGAAGTTGGTTCGGTCGGCGCCGGGATGGCGTTGGTACCAAGGCTAAGCACCGATAATACAATCAAAAATATGCCCACAGACGAGGCTTTGTTAAATAACGCTTTTAAGCCGTCGAGCGCGACAAAAAATGGATTATTTTGATATTCTGCTGCTTTTTTAGCCATGTTGCCTCCTGTAATGCTGTTTTTATGATAACAAATTTTTGACGTATTTAAGCAAATCTGTCGCCTCTTTGGGCGTATCTGACGGTAATTGCTTGGTTCCTCTCGCGTGCTCAATGACTTGCTGAGCGCAGTCTTCAAGGTTCACTTCGCTATTGATTAGCCACGCATGGTTATCTCGCTGAGCAATCGACCACTCTATGGAGGTTTTTGCTTCTTCGAGTCGCTTCGTTAGCTCACTTGACGGAGTATTGAAGCGTAGAGCAAGCCAGCGTTGCCAGTCGACTAGCTCGGCGGTAAGACTGATAGTCACCGTACGCTTAAAGGGTAAATTACGGTACAACTCAACCGTACTAGAAAGAGTGTCGAGCAGATTGTAATGGCTTTTATAACTCGCATGATCAGTGCCGTATATATAGCCCGTGGTTGGGTGCGGAATGTAGGTAACCGCCTGGCGACTGGCATACAGCGTAGCCGCTTCACTTTCAGTGATGTGTCGGTAAGTACTTGGGGCATCGTCGCGGCGCGGTCTGGTAGTAAAGGCCTGCACGTAACTAAACTCCGGGTCGAGTTCGCACACTTTCTTCATTAGCGTCGACTTGCCTATCGACGTGGGTCCAACAACCATTACCAAAATTTTATTGTGTAATGAAGTTAACAAGGCTTCATTTGGCTGGTAGCTACTCATACGGCAGCGCGTCCAGATTACCGTGTAGCACCACAGGCATCATGCCCTTGATCTCTTCTTCAAATGGTGAGTCGCTAGGGAGGTCATTGAGCAGATATATGGGTTTATGTTGGTACCATGCCAGACTCATTTCGAGCAGTACATTGGCGCCAATGTAATTTGCTTTGCCGTGTTTCTCATCGTTCACTACCAATATTGCGTCGCCGGCAGAGATTTCATCGAAATGCGTGCGCATATAGTCGGCTTTTTTGTCGTAATCATCGGGGTTACCAAACCACGTTTTATTCACTGTGTAATCTTTCGCTTCACGCATGGCGCGGGCGCTTTTGGGGATGACGATACTGTAGTTGTCTGTAGCCTGCAGTTCGTCAGCAATTTTACATACGTGTTCGTAAAATGCCACGCTCGAGCACAAAACAAGCTTCATTACGCCTCTATTTCTATGCTTACCGGGCAGTGGTCGCTCCCCATTTGTTCGGCGTGAATCTGTGGGTTTTTTACTTTATTGGCGATGTCTTTAGAGGCAAGCCAATAGTCAATCCGCCACCCAACGTTATTGGCACGAGCGTTCGCCCAGTGGGTCCACCAAGTGTACGCACCGGTAACCTCTGGGTTGGCTGCGCGGAAGGTATCAATAAGCCCGGCATTCATAAAGTTGGTAAAGCCTTCACGTTCTTCGCTGGTAAAGCCGGCACTTTTTGTGTTGTCTTTCGGCCTGGCAAGGTCAATCTCGGTATGTGCAACATTTAGGTCGCCGCACACTAGCACGGGTTTAGTTTTTTCAAGCTGCTGTACGTAGGCTAAAAAACCACGATCCCAGTGCTGGTGCCGAACGCTTAGTCGGCTCAGGTCGCGCTTTGAATTTGGTGTGTATACGGTGAGCACCCAAAAATCTTTGAATTCCGCCGCAATCACGCGGCCCTCGGCGTTCGGGTCGCCATAGGTATCGCCGGTTATGCCAAATTTCTTGATGATATCTTCGGGAAAGCCATCGACGTAGCGAATTGGAGGTACTTTTGAAAAGATTGCCGTGCCACTGTAGCCTTTTTTTATCGCACTAAAGAAATGCTCGTCGTATTGAGGTAGGTCAAGCTCAAACTGCCCGCGCTCGGCCTTTGTTTCTTGTAGGCACAACACGTCTGGGTCGTAGTGTTCGATAAATTTTTGAAATTCACCTTTGTTCAGCACCGCCCGAATGCCGTTTACATTCCAAGAGAATAGTTTCATACAACCAGTATACCCTACCCTACATATTGATATTACTTATGTTTTGTGTTATAATAAAATTAGTCCAGCACTACTGAGTGAGAGGAAGAACATGACCAGCGATGGTTTTGACCCCGAGGCAATCGCAGCCGGTTTGCGACGCAAGGCCAGACTCATGAAAGTTCAGGTCCTGTGTTCAACGCTGATGCCGGGCAGTTGGGATCTGTCTCTACGGGAGGCGATCGACGAGTTGGCACTGCTTCCTGCCCCGAAGGGGACGCAGAAGCTGCCTTCAAGGGCCATCGGTGAACTGACCTTGCGGGTCTACCCCGCTACCGTCGAAAAGGTGGGCTCATGGCAACAGGCCTTGGAAGAGGCTATCGTCTACGAGTTCCCGGAGGGGGCTGTGGTCACCAGACTGACGGTCCTTCCGTTGGTCTTCCGCGTTGACTGCCCGGTGCCGAAGGCTAAGACGTTACCGTCGAAGTCGGTGACGCTCCGGCGTAACGACAAGACCTCTCGATGGGTCGTGATCGGCGAGACTGGCTTCAAGGCCGTCTCTGGTCGCCGAGCCGGATCAAAGAGCATGGGGCGCGGCCCCGACAAGTCTCTCTGAGTGCCTGGACAGCCGTCCGTGAGCCTATCGGGCCACGGACGGTACGTCCAAGAATGGTATGAGCTATTGAAACGTAGCTTCTTTTTATTTCAACACCACGCTGTATGCATCTAGCGTGGTGTTGAGCTGACAAGCTAGGAATGTATCAGCCGGATGTCGGCGGGAGCTGTAAGAGCCTCCCGCCGACATCACATGGTCACTTGGAAGTGGGGATGGTCACGTTCGAGCCGGTGGGAACCGGCAGGATGGTGATCTTGCCACTCTCGATGGCCTGCTTCAGCAGCTCCAGCTGCTGAGCCGAGAGCTTGTTGCGCTGGTAGTCGATGTACCCCTGCTGCCCCAGCACCTCCACGAGGGCCCGGATGCTCTCGAGCTCGGTCTGCACCGTCTCGTTGGCGAGCTTCTGGGCTTCGTTCTGCGCCTTGGCGATCTCCTTCGCGGTCAGGGCCTCCGCCACACCCGAAGGAATGGACGGCTTCTGGATCTGAACCTTGAAGTTGATGAAGTAGTTGCCACCGGCCAGGCTCTCGACGGAGCCAGGCAGGTCCGCCTGGATGGCCTGCTCGAACTCGGCGCGCCCCGAACCGTTGTACAGGTCGAGGTACGTCTTCTGCTCGGCAAGCAGCGCATCGGTCGCCGCCCGCTGAAGGGGCTGCTCGATGTAGACGTCCAGCATGGCGTCCCAGCCGTAGTAGCTCTCGTCGCCACCGTCGGAGATCCAGGCCGCCTTCTTCTTCTCGCCCCACTTCTTCACGCCGATCTGCTGGTGGAACTTCTTCAGCACGTCGCAGTCGGTGTTGAGGCTGAACGTGACCGTGCCGGACAGCATCAGGGTGATGTTGTCCTTCACGACCTTGATGGCGGGGCCATCGGCGCCGAGCGCCTTGGCCTCGTCCTCGTCAGCGCCGGCGAACTTGTAGGTGCGCTGACCTGCCGGGTAGTAGTAGTGGCTGTCGCCGGGGCCATCCCATCCACCCTCCGACTCGCCGTAGCAGCCGAGGATGGTCCGGTTGGCCGGAGTGAGCGCGTTGCCGTCCACGGCGACGGCCACCTGGTCGGACTCGGTCTCGTAGGACGAGCAGCCCGACAGCAAGACGGCCAGGCCAGCGACGGCGGCAGTTGCGATGCGGATGTTCATGACAGTTCCTTCCGGTTGGTTTCGAGCCACTGCTCGAGGGGGTTGGTGTACTCGCTCGGGATGAGCAGTACAGGGTCGTTCAGCATCTGAGACACGATGTTCATGCCCAGCTGCAGTTGCGTCTTCTGCTGCACGATGATGCCCGCGACATCCGGGTCGAGGTTCTCGAAGCGCAAGAGTTCCGGCGCGTGGCGAGCAAGGCTTCGCTGCCTGGCCCTTTTCATCAGGTGTCGTAAGCCTGCCGCAATGGCGAAGCAAACGGTCCCGAGCAGAGCCAAGGCGAGCATGATCAGCCCAAGGCGTCCCATATCATCTCCTTGTTCAAGTGAACTGGCTTGTTCCAGTCACACAACACCTCACTGCGAGCAGCGAAGCGGTATGTGACCGGAACGTTTTCCTAGCTTGTCAATGTACTTGCTGGGAGCGCGCGAAAAGCGTGGCTCTACCAACACAAGATTTTGAGTATGGCGAATAATCCGTCTGTTACATACAGAGGTAATTGCGCCGAACTGTTAGCGTTTGGCCGAACTGTGCTGGTTCTTTAGCATCATTTTTGCTACAAGAAAAGCGCATACACGTATCGGTACAAACATTTCGCCTTAGTGTGCGAATGCTTATTCCGAAGCGTCTATACGCTTACAGGCTTGGGCATAGCTGTTTCGGTAGCCCGAGGGAACACTGTATGTCCTTCTCGGCCTAGTGATGTGCTACCATCACCGTACTTTCAGTATAGGACATTTATGTAGAAATGTCAAGAGACTATACTTCGACGTGCGTCTCGGTCTTGTTCGCGGCGCTTTATCGTCTCTCGCTTATCCCACCGTTTTTTGCCCTTCCCTAGCGCAATGACGACTTTTATGTATTTACCAGAGGTCATTAGTTTGGTGGGCACGATTGTCATGCCTTGCTGTTTCTTGCTGGTGAAGGCGTCGATTTGTTTGCGACTTGCCAGTAGTTTGCGTGGGCGGGTGTCGACGCTTCGGCTGCCACTGCCCTTTTCGTTTAGCTTTACACTAAAACTGGCGTTGTTGAGCCACAGCTCGCTGTCTTTTAAAGACACGAACGCACCCTTTAGTTGTACGTGGCCGTCGCGAGCGGCACGCACTTCTGGCCCGGTAAGCACCAGGCCGGCAACAATATCTTCGCCCAGCTCATAGTCAAACCGAGCTCGTCTGTTTACGAGCCCGCCTGGGGCAGAAGATTTTGATGCTTTTTTAGCCATAACTTCCCTATTGTAACAGATTAAAGCGGTGCAAAATCTTTCATTCACAGCCTCAAAAGCACGTGAGGTACACGAGAATCTAGGGCCGACGCCTGGAATCTCGTGTGACCTCAGCGAGCCTGTTTATGCTTTTTCAGCCGTAAATGTAAGATTTTGCCCCTTCGCAGGAGTATTGTATAGTAGGTCGAGATGAACCACCCTCTTCCTAAGCTCGTGACCTTCGATGGCGAGGCGCGCAGTGGCAAAGGCACAATTGTACAAACCACCAAAGATTATTTGCGTGACGAATGTGGCTATGAGGTAATGCTAATTGATGCGGGACAAGTGTTCCGCGTTTTAGTTGTGGGCGCCACGCGAGCAGGTGTCGACGTAAACGACCCGGGTGCAATAGACGCTTTTTTGGCTGACGAAGCCCAGGCGGATGCATGTGTGCAACTGGTGAAAGATGTGTACCACATGGAAAAGGCCGAACGCGATGCGTTGCTTTATACCAACGAAGTGGGAGAAAACAGCGCTAAAATTGGTGCTCGCCCGCTTTCGCAAGATTTTAAGGATAATTTGGTGCGAAAGTGGTTGGCTGATGCCCGTGCAGAAGGCTTTGAGGTGGTACTACTTGATGGCCGAGCCTTGGAAGAAACTGGCAAAATGCTGGAAGAACGAAAGCTGTGTGACTTCGTGCTTGGCTTTTACTTCGTGTGTGACCCAGTAGTGGGCGCACGCCGAACGCTTGGTTTCGCGGCTACGGCATATGACGATCTAGAGCAAAACGATAAAACTTCGGTAGACCAGCTGGTAGTCCAAATCAACTCACGTAACGATTCCGACCGATTGCGCAAGGTGCAGCCAATCGTGCCACCAGAGGGAGCTACCCGTATTACCCTACCCGACGTTCCCGAGGCAGCTCAAACGTCTCAGCGGCCAATGTACGTGGTGGATACTGGTGCAGAAGTTTCAAAAGCTGAAATGTCGCTGCCAATCGCGAAATTAGTTGCAAACACGCTGAAGCAGCAGAATTAATTGCTTTTTTATACAGTTTATGCTATAATAGTATTTAGATAGTTCAATCCACCACTGGGGCGAGCTGTCGCCCCTTGTCATCTACGGAGGTAGCGCTATGCGCGCAACCGGATCTGTTTCGACCGCGCTGGAGGTCGCCTTCAGCGTCTGCGTCGTCATCTACGGGGTGTGGTTCATGCTCAGCTACTTCGAAGACCGAAGCAGCAACCCGCCGTTCTGGCGGGGACAGTTCAAGACCTTCTTCCCGGGCGACGTGTTCCTGGCGCTCGCGATCGGCTTTGCCATCACGACCGTGCTGGTCAACCAGCTGAGCATCCCCGCGTGGGTGCCAGTGGCCGGCGCCGTCGTTGGCTTCGCGGTCGGTGTCTTCCTCTTCTTCATGCAGTTCAGCTCGGAGGAGAAGGCCGACCCCGAGGCCATCTGGATCTGGATCGCACCCACGCGGGTGTGGCACCAGTTCTTCGTCTGGTGGGCGGGCATCACGCTGGTGGCGACCTTCGTCGTCCCGGTGCTGGTGGCATTCGTGAGCGGCAGCCACCGTTCTACCCCGGCACTTCTGACGCTGGTGTTCATGGTGGTCTACGTAGGCCACTTGGTCTACGACGGTGTCCACCCGCCCGAGGAGGTGTCCGGCAAGCCGGTGCACGCACCGCTGAAGGTGGAGTACCGGGGAGACTGGCTCGAGAAGGTGGTTCCCAAGGTCTACCCCTACTGAGCCAGTACACCGCCACCACCTCACCGACGACAAGGGAGCCGCCCAAGTACCACCGCAGCCAGCGGTGCGAACGGGCGGCTTTCTCATGTTCGGAAGTATTTGTACCTAAATCTGAAATTCTTCCCACGACAGACCACTTTCGGTGTGCTCGAATGTAGCACACCTCGCGTTTCGCTTTTAGTCTGTCTTTGGGAAGTATTTCAGATTTAGGCGGCTGTAAACTTCTTCACTGCGCTCAGGTAGACGTTCAAAAATGCTTCTTCCATGGCGGTGGCGGTGAGTTTGCTGCCAACCGCTTTGCTGTGAGCAGTGAGTTTCGCGCGGAGCTCTGGCGATTGGTATAGCTGCTCCATACCTTCGGCGATAGCTGATACGCTGGGGTGTGTCAGTAAAGCATTTTCAGGGGTTACGCCAACGGTTAGGCGCTCATCGCAGTATAAAATTGGGCAGCCGGTAGCGGCGGCTTCGGCCAGTACCATGCCTTGTGTGTCGAAGTGATAAGAAGCGAACACAAAGCAATCGGCATTGGCAAATTCGTTGGCCACACGTTCGTGATCTTCGTAGTGACCTAAGAATACGACACGTCCTCGTAAAACCGTTTCATGCGCGAGTTTTTTTAGCTCATCTTCTTGCGTACCGGCGCCCAAAATATACAGCTCAGCGTCGCGTTTATTTAGCTTGGCAAAAGCTTTAATAATGACATCTACCCGCTTTTCAGGGTCAAGTCGGCCACAGCTTAAAAATCGAACTGTATCGTTAGTGTCGCGAATTCGTGCGGCCTTTGGAAATACGTCGTTGATACCGTTCGCTACCGTAAATGCTCGCTCGGCTAGTTGCCCATGCGTGGCGTCGTTGATGGCATCTATGACATATTGCGCTGGCGAAGTGAACGCGTCGGTATATTGCGCCATTTTTGCTACGGCTTTCCAGTCTTTCCTGCCCAAGCGTGAGCGTTCTTTACTAGCGAGCTTGCGCGGAAATCGAATGCGAAGTTTGTCGCGGTCGCTACGAATGCGGTGCAACATGAACGGCGCGAACTGCATGTAGGTATATGAATTGAGCGCTGCTAATATGGGCGAAGTAGAATGCGTACCGGCGTAATTTGAATGAAACGTGTGCACGTGAGGAATATTGGCAAGTTTGGCAATGTGCGCTGCCAAAAACATTGAACCGCGCTCGTTTTGTGAGTGAATAACGTCGAACTTGTAGCGCGATATAATGTCACGGGCTCGTTTGCTTGAGAACTTTACCGAGCACAAAAAGCTCGGCGTGCCAGGAATATGCCACGAATCCAGTGCCTCAAAGGCGCAGTGCTCTGGTGGGACAAAAAACGGCTTTGGGGCAAACAGCGTGACGTTGTGCCCGGCTTTTACGAGCTCTAGTGTTTGTAATTCGATAGATCGAGCCACGCCCCCAGATGTTGGATAAAAATCATCCATGATTATGCCAATATTGAGTGGGTGTGCCATGCTGCCTTCATTATACCCTACGTTATATCTCGGCTGTGCTAATGCTATAATAAGCAGTGAAATCATGCGCATTGGACTATTTACTGATACCTACAGGCCATCAATCAATGGCATCGTATTCGTGGTTGAAACACTGAAAAAACACCTGGAAGAACAAGGTCATGAGGTATATATTTTTTGCCCAGCTAAAACGATTCGGCCTAGCCACGACCTTGAATTTGCCGATGATAATATCGTACGCTTCCCGAGCATCAAGGGTGCGTTTTTTGATGATTACGACACGTCAATCTTTTTCGCGCCACGTGTAGTGCAGCAAATTCGTGAGCTAAAGCTTGATGTAGTGCACGTATTCACGCCGTCGCAAGTAGGCTTGGTGGGTGTGCAGGCGGCGGTAAAAAACGACACGCCATTTATCATGCAGCATTCGACCGATTTGTACGAATTCGTTGAGCACTACCCTGTGGTGCTACCGGGCGTCTTAGCGCTTATTGGCATAGTATTCCCTTTCACGGTCAAGCTACAAGGCAAAGATGTTCGCGAAATCCTGAAGCTGTATCGACCAAGGCGCGGTGTAACGCAGTGGAACAAGGATATCATCGAAAAAGCCATCACCATTTTATATAGCAAAGCCGACGCCGTGATTGGCCTGAGTCGAAAGAGCGTAGAACAGCTGGAATCGTGGCAAGATGAAGAAAAATACAGCTACAAGGTAGAGCTGCTGCCAAACGGTGTTGATGCGCTACCTAAACCAACCGCAGCCGAGCTAAAAGCATTTAAAGCACAACACGGTATCGCCGATAGCGATGAAGTGTTTGGCTTTGTTGGCCGAATTGCCGCCGAGAAAAATCTTGACATCTTGCTTCCTGTCATTGAAAAAGTGGCTAAAAATCGACCAAATGCCAAACTGGTGTTTGTAGGTGATTTTGAATATCGCGAAACATTGGAAGAAAAGGCCCGCGCTTCAAAGGCGAGCGACAGGATTGTTTTTACCGGTGCGCTGCCCCGCGACGAGCTTGGTGTAGCGTATGCTGCCATGGACGTGTTCGTATTTCCATCTCTGAAAGACACCCAGGGTTGGGTGCTGCACGAAGCAGCGCATGCTGGTCTACCAATAGTGATTATCGATAAAAAATTGTCTGAAGTAGTGCACGATGGTGTGAATGGGCTACATGCCAACAACAGCGCTAGTGACGTGGCAAAGAAGGTAGAGCTACTATTCGCCGACACAGTCAAGCGCAGTGAATTCTCGAAAGAAAGCAAACGAATTGCTCGTATCTATAGTGAGCAGCGGCAAATCAAAGATTTAATAAAGCTATATGAGCGTGTCGTTGAGAAGCGGAACCCGGCTGGGCCTCGAAGAATACGGCAAATGCGTTGGCAGGCAGCTCGTATAAAGGAAAAAGCCGCCAGAGTGTGGCGTCAGAGATAAAAATCTCTCTCTGGCGACCTTCCTCTGGCGGCAAGCCAGTAGATGAAGCGCTAGAGGCGCTTCAGAACCGCTCTTGCGCGCCAGCGCAGATACAGTCTCCACCATGGCAGTGACTGTGTTGTGCGCACCCACGACTCGGCGTGGTCACGCAGTTCCTCATCTGTCATCTGTGCTCCTGATAGCCGAACTCCGCTTACTGGACTGTGAACTTATTAGACCAAACGAAGCCAGAAGAGTCAATAACCCTCAAGAGAGCCTGTTATACTCGTAAAGAATGATTGCTGATATTGCTATTGCCGAGAAATCTTTCGGACCCAAACTTTTGATGTCTGGGATTAAATTTGCCATTGACGCAAAAGAAAAAGTTGGCGTCGTGGGACGTAATGGCGTTGGCAAGTCTACCCTTTTTGGCATCTTGGCAGGATCTGATACGGATTTTACAGGAGAAGTCACCTATCGGCGTGGACTTACTGTGGTAGCTACCGCACAGGAGCATCACGCCATAGGTAAGCAAACAGTGCTGCAATATGTGTTAGCGGGCTTGCCCGAGTACACAGAGCTCTCTCGTATTGTAGAAACCTATCCTAGCACTATGGGCGATGATATGCGCAAAATTGCTCAATACACTGAAGCATTGCAACGCTTCGATGACAAAGGTTTCTATCAAATCGAAAGTGACATTGAACGAGAACTTGAAACGTTCCAACTTCCTGGCATCGCTCATCAACCGTTCGCGAGTTTGAGCGGTGGCCAGAAGCGGTTGGTGGAGGTGGTTAAAATTATGCATTCGCAAGCAGACTTGGCGCTAATTGATGAACCAACCAACCATATGGACTTTGTAGCGAAAAAGCAGTTTATTGATTGGATGAACCAAGCTCCCGAGGCGATGTTGGTGATTACTCACGACCGCGATGTGTTGGCGCATGTCGATAGAATTATCGAACTAAAAGACGGCGGTTGCCAAAGTTTTAAAGGAAATTACGACGCGTACTTGAAGCAAAACGCGCACAGTACAGGCACGGCAATGAATGAATTTGAACTGATAGAAAAGCGTATCGTGAATTTGAAGCAGAAAGTAATCGACTATCAGCGGCTCAAGGAAAAATCACGAAATCCGCAAACGATTCAAAAGTTTAAGCGTCTCGAACAGGTCTCACGCACTGAGCTTGCTGAGCTGCAGGCCAAAGAAAAGCCGACATTTTGGATAGATAAAGAGTCGGCCGAAAATTTGAATTATAAAGTGGCGGCACAATACGACAAATTTAAGGCAAAGAATATTCGGATGACGATGAAGAGTGACGGGTCGCGTAGTAAGCATGTACTCGTGAGCGCTAAACAGCTAAGCCTTGGGTACGACACCCCACTATTTACAGCTATAAATATTGACTTGCGCGAAGGCGAGGCACTTGAGCTACGGGGACGTAATGGAGCGGGAAAAAGTACATTGATAAAGTCGCTTCTTTCACTCGATAATTCTATACAAGTGTATCAGGGTGAAATGAGCCTCGATAACCACATACGAGTAGGTGTATACGAGCAAGAAGTAAGCCCGACGTATTTTGACATGTCTCTCCACGATGCGATAGAACGAGTGTATCTAGATAAAAATCAAGCGATAAATGAAACAAAGATTCGTCAGTTAATGAGTGACTATCTATTCACTGAAAGTGATGGTCAGGTTCCGGTAGCGAGACTCTCGGGTGGTCAGAAAGCACGGTTACAAGTGATCGCAATGTTGGCAAACGATCCACAGCTTTTGATACTCGACGAGCCGACAAATCACTTGGACTTACCGAGTATTGAAGAGCTTGAAACTGCTTTGGGTAAATATGGCGGCGCAATGCTATATGTGAGCCACGATGATTATTTCCGTCAGGCAATGGGGGGCGATGTCGTGCAAATAGGTATGTAGCACAATTTGGCCGCTACAAAAACTACCCAAGCATTGCTCGGGTAGTTTGTTTTTGCATGGTTGAGCCCGAAGCCCAACCGACGATTGCACCTAAACGGGGTGGTCTCGTTGTGATTTGGCTTGCCGCGTGGTATGAGCACGATGCTTTCGGACTTACGGCTTCATCACATTAGGTTGAACTTCGGGTTGGTGAGAGACGGCTTTGGCAGATTCTTCCCTTGGGTTCAAGACCAATCTGTCAAAATCAAGACCGATCTATTCCCCCGTTTCCCTAGCCGTACGATGCGGGGCCCTCCCCGCTCGAAGTGTTCACTCGTTTGTAGACGTTTCAGCTTAGACGCCTACGGGCTGTATCGCATGCTTGCTGTAGAGGTTCGCTGGGCGTGCCGGCGGCTGAGAACATACAGCGCACTCACCGAATTTACATCCCCACTATTTGAGAACTTCGATAAACCCAAGTATAGGTAAAAGATTTGAAATGTAAAGCTTAAGTGCTAACGAGTTGGTTCTTTTCGAGTGCTGATTGGAGCGCTGGGCGGTTGAAGCCTAAAATCATTTCACCCGCTATATCGGTAACTGGCACACCTTGGAAATTACCGCCAAGTTTATCGAGCAGCTCGTCTTTAGCTGCGTCGTCTTCTTCGATGTTTTTGGCTACGTATTTCACGCCAAGTTTGTCGAGCCACTGCTTTTCGGTTGCGCAAAACGCGCAAAATGTAGTGGTGTAAATTGTTACTGCATCGGTGTTGGTGTCGCTCATGTTCATTTCCCTCTCTTCATTTCTTACTATACATTGTACAGCAAATTAGTTGCCCTGCCTAGAGGTTTTACTGGTAAAATGCCACCCCAAACACTGGGGGCATTGATAGATTGAAAGCTCAACCTGAGGCCGAGTAAGCTCGGCGTCCTCAAGCGCTCGTAAGGCTAGAGCTTCCGAGGCAAAGCGTCGCTTGTGCGTGCAGCTGGCGGCTGGTGTATACGGTGTATGCTTTTTGGGTGATATTTTGCGCGGCACGGTAGAAATTCGTCTCACTTTCTGTTATACTTTGCATTGTACATGAGTACGTCAGGCGACAATAGTGGAGGCACGCCGACGCCGCCGGTTCGCCGGGCGGTCCTTTTAATGCTCGGTGATATAGCCGACACAACATGGCGCATGTTTGGGCCCGTTGTTGTGCTTACCGGTCTCGGTTTGTGGGCGGATAGCTCTTACGATACCGGTCCGTGGCTTTCACTCGCAGGAGTACTCATAGGTTCCGCAGGAGCGGCACTACTAGTGAAACAACAGTTAACAAAGGTGAATCAACAGAAATGATGCAACAATTTGGCGCGCTCGATCTTCACATCGACATCAAAACCGCACCGATTTTTCACATTGGCGATTTTGCCGTTACCAACGCTATGCTTACTGGTACGGTAAGCTTGCTGATATTTTTCGCCGTATTCTTTTATGTTGCCTACAAAGTGAAAAATGGCCAATACAACCGTTTTGTTGGTTTGGTGCAATGGGCATTTGAAGGCATGCTTGGGCAAATTAACAGCGTGATTCCGGATAAAACAATTGCTAGACGAATTATGCCACTCGCGATGACGATTTTCTTTTATGTGCTAATCAGCTACTGGATGAGTATTTTGCCGGGGCTCGATAGTATTAAGTGGAACGGTGACCCAATTTTGCGTTCGATTGCCGCTGATATGAACTTTACTTTCGCACTGGCGTTTATTTCGCTGGTGGCGACGCAAATGTATGCGATTCGACAGCTTGGTGGCCTGGGTAACCTTAGCCGCTATTTCCGAAACCCGATTAAAGATCCGCTCGGGTCATTTGAGGGTATTTTGGAATTAATTGGTGAACTAAGCCGCTACACTGCCCTAAGTCTACGTTTGTTTGGAAACTGTTTTGCTGGCGAGGTACTGCTGCTTATCATGAGCGTGCTGACTGGCTACTTTGCTGCGCTTGCACTACCAGTGTTTATGGCGTTTGAGCTGTTTATTGGCTTTATTCAGGCCTACGTATTCTTTATCTTAACCGTGATATTTACTTCTCTGGCCATTTCTCACGGCCCTCACGATGATCATTCGCCTGCTCACGGTAAACAAGGAGTAGCTGGATGATATATCGCGAGAACCCGCGACCATTCAACTCATCAGCACACTTTATGGGTGAACTACGTTCAGCCCATGGTGTTGGGCTGACCTCTCTCGCTGGACGCGAATAGAGGTCACACGCTTCTGAGTTGAACAGTCGCGGTTCCTCGCGAGCCAACCCTAGTGGTATACTGTAAGTAATAAATCAAAGGAGTAATAACAAATGGAACAACTAGCATTTGGTCTAGCATACGCCCTACCTGCGCTTGGTGCTGCTGTAGGTATCGGTATTATCGGTAACGGTGCGTTAAACGCGCTTGGTCGTAACCCAGAAAAATTGGCCGACATCCGTACATTGATGATTACCGCTATCGTGTTCGCCGACTCATTGGCGATTATCGGTATCATTGTGGCTATTATCGCGAAGTTTATCTAGGAGCGTAGATGTTACATTCATTCGTAACACAATTTGCAGAAGCTGCTCATGCGGCCGAGGCTGAACCCGCCAGTGGCGGTGTGTTTGGCGCGCTCGGTATCGACTGGCAGATGCTTCTTTTCCAGGTAATTGGTTTCGTAGTGCTCGTACTGATTATGGGTAAGTTTGTTTACCCCATCTTGATGAAAGCTGTTGACCAACGCCAGGAAAATATTGAAGAAGGCGCGAAAGCTGCTGAGGAAGCCGAGAAAAAAGCCGCTGAAGCCGAAGCGAACATCGAGAAACTTCTAAAGAAAGCACGCACTGAAGCATCGGATATTGTTTCAACCGCCAAAGCCGAAGCTGGCCAAATGGTTGAAAAGGCCGAATCGAGCGCAAAAACCCGTGCTGACCGTATTGTGGCTGAAGCCCAGGAAGAAATTGCCAAAGATGTATTGGCCGCTCGAAAAGCGCTTGAAAAAGACACGCTCAATCTTGTAAAGCAAGCCGCGGGCTTGGCTGTTTCAGGTGTGGCAGATAGCAAACTGGATGCTCAGGTGATTAAAAAGGCCGTTGAAGGAGCAAAGAAGTAGCTATGATTTCTCGTCGTAAGTTAGCCGAGCATGCTGCAGAACGCCTAGTAAAGGGCGACTCTACCGCTAGTGTATTGAACGAACTTGCGGCGTACTTGCTTGACGCTCGTCGCACCGGCGAAGCCGAGCTGGTAATTCGCGCGGTTGAAGATTCACTGTTGTCACGAGGCGTCGCCTTGGCAACGGTCACTTCAGCTCGCTCACTTACCGCAGACGCAAAAGACGCAGTTGAGCAACTAATCCGACGTGAATATTCAGATGTAAAAAGCGTGTTACTACGCGAAATTATTGACCCATCAGTATTGGCGGGCATGAAAGTAAGCCTAGCTGGCGCTCAGCTAGACGTTACGGCGAAAACGAAATTAGAGAAACTAGGAGTATAGGAGAAAACTATGGCAGAATTAGCAGTAAAAGAACTCTCTAGCGAACTCCAAGCAGCCATTGCTGGCCTTTCAAAGACAGAAGGACTCGAATCGGCTGGCGTGGTGATTCGTGTGGGTGACGGTGTGGCATGGGTGCATGGCCTCAGCCAAGCTGGGTATAGCGAGGTGCTTGAAATCGACACCAAAGCTGGTGTAGTGGAAGCCTTTGCGCTTAACCTCATGGAAGATGAAATTGGCGCGGTGATTTTGGGCGATGATAGCCAAGTAGCCGCTGGAAACACAGTACGCCTAAAGGGCGTAGTGCTTGAAGTGCCAGTGGGTGAAGAGCTTCTTGGCCGCGTGGTTAACCCATTGGGTGTCGCCATTGACGGTGGTCCGGCTATCAAAACCAAGCAAACGGGTAAGGTGGAGCGTGAAGCGATCGGTGTATTAGGCCGTAAGCACGTGCATGAGCCACTCATGACCGGAATTATGGCCATCGACAGCATGTTCCCTATCGGCCGCGGTCAGCGTGAGCTGATTATTGGTGACCGCCAAACTGGTAAAACCGCCATTGCAATTGACACGATGATTAACCAAGCCCGCCAAAAAACTGGCGTAGTGAATATTTACGTGGCGATTGGTCAGAAGCTCTCGAAGGTAGCTCGGTTGGTTGAGCGCCTGAAGCAAGAAGGTGTGATGGAGCAAACTATCGTGGTGGCGACTGGCCCCGCTGACCCTGCTTCAATGCTGTACTTGGCGCCATACGCGGGTACCGCTATGGGTGAATACTTCCGCGACAAGGGTGAGCACGCACTAATGATCTATGACGACCTTACTAAACACGCTGTTGCTTACCGTCAAATGAGCCTATTGCTTCGTCGTCCACCAGGGCGAGAGGCTTTCCCTGGTGATGTGTTCTACCTCCACTCTCGCCTACTCGAACGCTCAGCAAAATTAGCTGATGATTTAGGTGCTGGTTCGTTGACTGCTCTGCCGATTATTGAAACTCAGGCTGGAGATATCTCTGCCTACATTCCTACTAACGTGATTTCTATTACCGACGGTCAGATTTTTATGGAAACCGACCTCTTCTATCAGGGTATTCGTCCGGCTATTTCGGCGGGTCTATCGGTAAGTCGTGTGGGTGGTGACGCTCAAACCAAAGCTGTTAAATCGGTTTCTGGCCACCTAAAACTTGGCCTTAGCCAGTTCCGCGAGCTTGCCAGCTTTGCCCAGTTTGGTAGCGACCTAGACGAAGCTACTAAAGCGCAGATTGACCGTGGTCAACGGCTGACAGAACTTTTGAAACAACCACAGTACCAACCAATGAGTATTTGGGAGCAGGTTGCTTCTATCGTAGCGGTAGACTCCGGTTCGTTCGATAAAGTTCCTGTGGCCAAAATTAAGGACGCCCAGGCCGCCCTACTGACCAAGCTATGGACAGACCACAAGAAAGACATGCAAGACCTGAATAAAGGTTCTGAGAAAATTGAAAAAGACTCGAAGGCTGCTGCTTTAATCGAAAAGACCGCGAAAACGGCTGCGAAAGGATTTGAGGCCTAGATTATGGCACAAAAGTCAGGCGAAGATCTTTTTGGACAGCCTATGATAACCGACTTAGATTTGGACGGCTTCGACTTTGACGGCGAAAGTGCGCAACTGTACAGTGAAGCACGCGAGGCTGCCTTGACAACGCTTGTCGGTTCTTTGGGCGATCTTGACCTTGATCAAATCGAAGCATTGCAGAGAGTAGTAGATGGTTTTAATTCGGACGAGGGCGAAGATGGTCAGTAGTGCTATGCCTGAATGGTGTAGGTATGCACCTACAGAAGAAATACGCGAAGCGGTAGATGAGCTTACTCTCTATCAATGGCTAAAGACCTTAACACCTGAGGACATTAGTTTTCTTATATTCGAAGGTGACTTGAATGAGGCCGAGGCGGATGACTTAAGAAAAGCATACGCGGTTGCTAAGGGAGGCATAGATGCCTAGCCAACGTCAACTCAAAAGCCGTATTCGCTCGGTGAAAAACACCAAGCAGATTACCAAGGCAATGCAAATGGTGGCGGCTTCAAAAATGCGCCGTGCTCAGGATGCTACTAAGGCGACCGCTGCATACACAGCGACGGCTCGTGATATTTTGGCTCATCTCTCGAAACAAGGCGCTACCAACAACCACCCACTGTTTGAGGCTCGGCCGGTGAGGCGGCGGTTACTTATAGTGATTGCCAGTGACAAAGGTCTTGCTGGTGCATATAACGGTAATTTGGCCAAGCACTACCTAAAAGAATTAATTGCCGATGACGCGGCGCACATTAAAACCGATACCATCGCGATCGGTCGTAGGGTGACGCAGTTTGTTACCCGACTGAAAGATGCCAAGCTGATTGGTGCGTACGAAGATTTGCCCGACCACCTTGAAGGTCACGAACTACGTGCGGTGATGGATACTGCCTACAAGATGTTTGAAGACGGCGAAGTTGATGCTGTAGATATGGTGTACACAGAGTTTGTTAGTAGTATTACTCAAACGCCAAAAACAGAGAGATTATTACCTGCTGGCCAGGCTGGTGAGCCAACCGATGAGTCGATTGATGAAGCCGAATTTGAGCCGAGTATTGAGACCGTGCTCGAGAATGTGGTGTATCGCCTACTCGGTGCGCAGCTTTTTCAAGCATTCCTTGATGCTCGTGCGAGCGAGCACAGCATGCGTATGCTCGCCATGAAAAACGCTACCGACAATGCCACCGATTTGATAGATGACCTTACCCTGGCCATGAACAAAGCCCGCCAGGCGGCGATTACCCAAGAACTAGCAGAAATTAGTGGTGGATCGGAGGCAATGAAATGATAGACGAATTAGGCCCCAATGGCTTCCCTAAAGGCTGGGCCGATAAATACAAGCGTCAGTTAGGCGCGGAGACACTAGGACTACTAAACGAAATCGATGAGCAACAAGGAGAAGATGATGAATAAACAAGGAACCATTACCCAAGTCGTAGGTGTGGTGGTCGACGTAGAGTTTGATGGCAGTTTGCCAGCGATTTACGACGCACTGCATGTTGCGCACAACAAGCAAACGATTACCCTAGAAGTTGCGCAGCACCTCGACGAGCACACAGTGCGCGCGATTAGCTTGCAAAGTACTGACGGCTTAAAGCGCGGCCAAGCCGTTGAAAGCACTGGTGCGCCAATTAGCGTGCCAGTAGGCGCTGATACACAAGGTCGTATGTTCAACGTGGTTGGTGAAGCTATCGACGGCGAAAAAACGCCAAAAGGTAAAACCGCGCCAATTCACCGCGAACCCCCTGCCCTATCTGAGCAGACCAACAAAACTGAGATTCTGGAAACAGGTATCAAGGTTATCGACCTGATTGCTCCTATCGCCAAAGGTGGTAAGGTAGGGCTCTTTGGTGGTGCTGGTGTGGGTAAAACCGTGCTGATTCAGGAACTTATCAATAACATCGCGAAATTCCACTCTGGTAACTCCGTGTTCGCTGGTGTCGGTGAGCGTACCCGTGAAGGTAATGACCTGTACTACGAAATGAAAGAAGCTGGCGTGCTCGACAAAACCAGCCTTGTATTCGGCCAGATGAACGAACCACCAGGAGCACGTCTTCGTGTGGCTCTAGCTGGTCTAGCTATGGCTGAATCTTTCCGTGATGATGGAAAAGACGTGTTGCTCTTTATCGACAATATCTTCCGATTTACCCAGGCCGGTGCTGAGGTATCTGCTCTGCTTGGTCGTTTGCCATCAGCAGTGGGTTACCAGCCAAACTTGCAGCAAGAAATGGGTGCATTGCAAGAGCGTATTACTAGTACAAAAAAGGGTTCGATTACCTCTGTGCAAGCCGTGTACGTGCCGGCAGACGACCTCACTGACCCAGCGCCTGCTACTACCTTCGCCCACCTCGACTCAACCATCGTGTTGAACCGTGCGCTGACCGAAATTGGTATTTACCCTGCGGTTGACCCGCTCGACTCAAACTCAACCATTCTTGACCCCGAAGTAGTTGGCGAAAAGCACTACACGGTAGCTCGTGAAGCGCAGCGAATTTTGCAAGAATACAAAGACTTGCAAGACATCATCGCGATTCTTGGTATGGACGAGCTAAACGACGAACAAAAGAAAACCGTTGCCCGAGCGCGACGTTTGCAGCGCTTCCTCGCACAACCATTCTTTGTGGCTACCCAGTTTACGGGCAACGAAGGCGCTTACATTAAGCTAGAAGACACGGTAAACGACGTAGCCGACATCTTGGCTGGTAAGTACGATGAGCAACCAGAACAATGGTTCTACATGGCTGGTGGCCCACTTTCAGAAAAGAAAGGTAAATAATGAAGTTTGAGCTGGTAACATTGCTTGGTGTGCAGCTCGATCAAGAGGTGTACGAAGTGCAGCTCTCTACTGCAGATGGTCCAATTGCCGTATTTCCCGGCCACGAACCGTTGGTTTCTGTAGCAGTTCCCGGAGCCATTGCTGTTCGTCACAAAAAAGACGACAGTGATGAAAAGCTAGAATACTTTGCCATCGGCGGCGGTGTGATAGAAATTACCCCGCTTGGTGTGCGAGTGTTGGTAGACGAAGCCGATCGTGGTGAAGATATTCTTGAAGCTGAAAGCAAAGCAGCTTTGGAGCGCGCTTTGAAATTACGCGACAGTGCTAAAAACCAGGTTGAGCTAGAAAAAGCGACGGCGCTTATCGACCGTCACCAAGTTCGCTTGAATGTTGCTGGCCTGCGACGTAAGCATCGCCGCTAAGCTTTTTGTGACCAATCCCGAAGCACCGCGCGAACTTCGGCGGTGTTTTTGGTGTGCATCAGTTTATCACGCAGTTCGGCTGCGCCGTCAAAGCTATGCACGTATACTTTGAAAAATCGCTTCAACGGATCAAATTTGCGTGGATGCTCAGGCGTGTCCCATTGGTCATGTAGGTCTAGGTGGTAATGAAGCAACTCAATTAACCTTGTTTGTTCTATGCCGTTCCCGTCGTTGCCTGCGCTCGCCTGTGGCGTGCTCGCCACGTAGGTCACTGTCTCGGGTCCTGCCGCCTGGTCCGCCCCTTCTTTTGAAGAATCAGAGACTTCTTCAAAAGCGGGTGCTGCCCCGCCAGACGTCACCCGAGCTTGCACATTTATGCTGGTCGAGCCGCTCGTTAACGAATTTTCCAAGACATCTGCAGCCCCGTCGGATACTGATGAGGGCTCAATAGACGTCGGGCGCGAAGCCGTTTTGGAAAATTCTGTTGACGACAAGGCAAACTTGGAAGGCACAAAGCAAAACGGGTCATGGAAGACACCGCGGCCAATCATAATGCCATCGATGCCGGGGTATTTTGCCGCTAGCTCTAGGCCTTCTGCCCTATTTTCAATGTCACCATTAATGGTTAGTAGTGTTCCTGGGGCAATTTCGTCTCGCAAGGTAATAATTTCAGGAATGAGTTCAAAGTGGGCTGGTACTTTGCTCATCTCTTTTTTGGTGCGCAAATGAATAGTTAGGTTTACGATATCTTGCTGCAATAGATGTGTGAGCCAACTGCGCCATTCATCAGTAGAGGTGTAGCCTAGGCGAGTTTTTACTGATACAGGAAGACCGGCAGTTTTGGCGGCTGCTATCACTTCGCTTGCGAGTTCAGGTGTGCGAATCATAGCGGCTCCCCCGCCAGCTTTTATGGCGCTTGCATCAGGGCACCCCATGTTTATGTCGATACCATGAAATCCTAACGTTTTACAGTGTGTTGCGAGTTTGGCTATGTCATCTGGTACGGCGCCCCAAATTTGAGCAACGATTGGTTCTTCGTCGTCGGTTTTAATCAGGCGCATGCCAATCGCTTTATCGCCAGCGTGAGCCCACCCTGTGGCATTGGTAAATTCAGTAAAAAATAAATCTGGCGCACCTGCTTTGGCTACGACATGACGAAATACCACATCCGTTACCGCTTCCATTGGAGCGAGAACGAAAAATGGCCTTGGTAAATCGTGCCAAAAAGACATAAAGCTAGTTGTTAAGCAGGTCGCCGTTCTCTACGAGTTCGTCTAGCACGGCAGTTGTGTTGGGGTTATCTTTGTGCTTTTGTGAGAAACCCGTGGCTTCGGTTGCGTGTTCGACTGTTGGCGCACTGCTGCCAAGTTCTATAGCACGAAGTTCCTTAAACATTCTAGGTGTTTCAAGCGCCGCTGCGGTACCAGTTGTACCAAGCTCTCTATCAGTTGCCGCACGCTGCTCGGCTTCTCTTTCGTAATCTGCAGGAGTACGCCTGTCCCCTTTTTCTGCCTTTGGCCAGCCCCATGCTTTTCCGCCTGCCATAAATAATCCTTTCGTTGAGGTATATAATAAATTATTTACTATTATATCACAGTTGATATAATTTACGTTCGTCTTACATTTGACACAAAGTGCTGTTTTATGTCGAATGTGAGACGGACGGGAATGATGCTCGGTTCTATGATTCGCAATGCGAGTCACAGCCCATCCGTTCACGGTAAGTAGACCAAGGCCTACTTCTTGCCGTCGCGTGCCTTGCGAGCCAGGGCGCCTCGGGAGCTGTGCTCGCGACACACGGTCTCGAGATCGTGTCGCTCGTTGGCCGAGAGACCCGTCGGGTTCGTCTGTGCCTTGAGGATGACCGCGTCGTACTTGTCCGCCATCTGGTTCACCTCCTCTCGAAGGCATACGCTGCGTGGGATTTCCATGCGAGCGGTGTAGCAGATGACATTGGCTGGCTGGGTGGGTACGGATTCACCGTGATGGGAGTGCGGTTACGCCGCACCCACCCAGGACAAGGGCGCTCGGGGGAGTGCGCACCTCGCCTCTCGTCACCATCGGGGCAACGAGACCAGTACGGTACCGAATCTGTCTAAGATTCGGAAGCCTACTGCGAGTCGAGAGCGGTTTTCTAGGCCGCCTAGCCTCGACCCGCAGAGGGACATGGGTTACAGGCTGCCTTCCCCTTGCGAGCCTCCATGTCAGTACTGCACCGAACCAAAAACGGTTCGGAAGCCAGCCGCAAGATGAGCTAGCGGGCGACACGCCCGCGTTCGCATACTCACCTTGCGGTGGGACACACCTTGGGTCGTCGCCAACCCCTCGGTCTTCGACGACCCGGTGTGTCTATGGAGGAGGTGGCACTCGGCGCCACCTCGAAGCGGATTCCGCCTTCGCGTGGACGAAAGAGCCGCCTCCCTCTGGTGCGGCCGAATGCTCGGAAAGGAGGTGAAAAAGCGAGCAAACGAGCGCACGAAGCCGTGCTTGGGACTATATTTGTATCATTCCCGTCTTGTAAAGTTTCACTTCAAGCGGGATGTAGGCAGGTAAAATCGCATTGCTTGGCCATACGGTTTTATCTGCCCACTTCTACCACCTAAAGCTACGATTATTTTAAATTAAAAAACGCTAATTGTCAATATTATACACGAAAGCGGACCCGTGTAGGCCCGCTTTCATACACCTAAAGAAGCTCTAGTTTGGGCTCCACATGCCAGGTTGAACAGACATTGTTTTCTCCATTTTTGTTTTAGTATATTGCCCACCTGTGGCATATAAGACAATTTATTGTCTGATGCTGCTATCAAAGTACCATAAGCATAATTATTATGCAATACTTATTCGAGATTATTCTAATAAAGAAGACTCAAAGGCTAATACACCCTTATAATCTTGCGAGAATTCGCTTATGTCTGGAAGATCGAGAGCAGTAATATGTGCATACACAGCGCGCACTAAGTCGGCAAATGTAGTTAATTCGTCGGCATCGAACACGAGATCGAGCTGGCTAATGGCTCCGGATGGAGTTGGCTCAACGAATTGCAAACTTGCCTGCTCGACCGTGTAGCCATGATAATCGCGAGAATTCTCTACTAGCAGCTTATAAAACATTAGTTGCTGCTTATATTTGTGCAACTTAATCTTTTCGGCGTCGGTTTTACCCTGCCAACTAGTGGCGGCTTTGCCTGTTTTGTAATCAACGATAGTCATAGTTTTTGTAGACGTTTCAATATGTACTAAATCGAGGGCTCCGGTAAGGTGTGCATCACCTAATCGGCTTTGTTGGTGCGAGAAGTTAAGTTCGGTAATGTCATCCGCGCTAAAACTCTCGTACTTTTGTAGCAAAAATGCTGAAAGTACATCGCTTCCGCGCTGCAAGTATTTAGAAAGCTCGTTGCTCGGCAAGCGATATTCGTGTAGAGCGAGTTCAAAATCGTGTAGCACATCTTCGAGCGGCTTCTTTTTCTTGGTGGCGTGAATGTGCGCATGGGCACGCTGCAATGTGCGGTGGATTGCCGAACCGAAAGCGGCGCTTGGAGTCATGCTGGCGGGAAAATGCAGTAGATTGGTTTGTAAAAAGTTTTCAGGCCCGCCACGTGATACGTCGATGAACGTATTCAAGTGAGTCGCCGACAGCTTGTAGTCTTCAAGTAGTGGCGCGAGTAGCGTTTTCATATCTGACTGAGGTAATGCAAGGAGTGGTTGATACCATTCAGTTTCGAGCTGGTGAATGTGCTCGGCGGTTGCTACTTCGGGTTCAATGTGCGGTTGCCACTGCTCACCCACCAAGAAACTGGCTGGTAGAGTTTCTTTGCCACTAGCATTGGCGCGTGAATAGCTAATAGTCAAGCTGGAACGGGCGCGGGTCATGGCCACGAAGAATAGACGCAAACGTTCATCGATGGTGTCCCCGTTTGGCGCTAGCGGTAGATTCATAGGGTATGAAATCTGGCGAGAACGGCTGCGTACTTGTTCGCCCCATATATTGTCGGTAGCTCCGGTTATGTATACATGGTCGAATTCCAGTCCTTTTGACTTGTGTGCTGTCATCAGTTGTACGGCGCTGCTCGTGAGCTCGCTGCGTGGCCGAATGCTAGTGATGCTGGCTCCCATGCTGGCATGAAGCGCCACGAATTCAAGTAGGTCTGGCAGTGAGAGTGATTTGTCTGGTTGGTGCTCGCGGAGTTTCGTACGAAGTGTACGTAGTGCTTCTAAGTGAATAATATAGTCAGATGCGTGTGTGCTTCGGTTTGCATCACCAAAGAAGTACTCGAAAAGCGGAGATGTATACTCGGGGCTATCATTCGTATCCGACGGAGTGCCCATGAGGTGATCAAGCATATATTCGATAGGCTGGTAGCTACAAAGTTGAGCTGCTCCAACTAGCCAACCATGAAGCGGTTCGTAGGTTTTGTCTGCGGACATTTCTTCGAGCCAACTGGTGCGGTTCTTCTGAGCGGCAAGGCTAAGCTTCCATAGCGATTTTGCGTCAATCTTCCAAGCTGGATGTGCGAGTAGGCGTGGCAGGAAGGCGTTGGCACGATCGAAGTCGCTCGAAGCTAAGGCGCATATGACTTCTGCAAGCGTAATAAGTTGTTCGATTGGCTCTAAGTCAAGCACGTTATCGCGATGCTCGTAATTGACGGTTATGACAGCTGCCTGAAAGTAAGGCAATAATTGCGCTAATTCGTGGTGCCTGCGCGCGAGTACCGCGATATTACCCGGTTCGGTGCCCGCTGAAATTTTAGCCTGAATATCCGCTATGAGTGCTTGATGTTCATCGCTTGCATGAGCGCATTCTCGTAAGAACACGCTCGCACCAGTGCTGCTTCTATGAGCAGTAAGTTCTTTATTTATTTCATCGATATATTGCTCGAGGCGTTGCGAGCCCAGAGTTATAACGTCGCGTGCCGCCTGCAAGATTGGCTGAGCCGAGCGGTAATTATCGGTAAGCGTAATTAGTTCTACTTGTTCGTGTTTGTCGCGGAAATTCAAAATATTGCCAATTTCGGCGCCTTGGAAGCTATATATTGCTTGGTCGTCATCGCCTACTACCATAATGTTTGGCGAGTCACCAGTGGGCGTGCTGGTAAGATTATGCAAAATACGACTTTGAGCTAGATTAGTATCTTGAAACTCGTCTACCAATGTATACAGATATTTTTCTTGTAAGTTGAAACGAAGATCTGGAAATACTTCCATAGCATGCACTACGCGAAGCACCATATCGTCAAAGTCATATAGTCGTGCTTCTTGCATTTGTACCAGGTATTGGTAGTAGACGTAGCTCACTGCTCGCAGCTTTGTATTGCGTTTTCGATCTTTGAATACAAACTCACCTGCTTCGTTTTTTTCGAGCCATGCGTTCTTCCAGGCGGTGATTGGTTTGGTGCTAGCACTCGAATGAGCCTCGTCGATTGCATGCGCCAGGCTCAACGCCATTACGTTAGCAAGCGGCGCAATACCAGGCGGCAATGAGGGGACTTCTTGAATTGCAAGCTTTTCAGAAACAGGCGCCAGCTGGTCGGTAGTACGTTGTGATATGCGGCTCGAGAAGATCTCTGCCAGGTCGCGTTCTACACTATCAAGTGCTAGGTCGTTGCTATCGAGAACCTGCAGTAGCTCTTCATTGGTAAGACCACTTTTTTTCAGCTCTGAAATAGCCTGCAGTGTATCGCGAATGTGCACATATTCACCATCGAGCTTGCTGGCGAGCGGGTTGTTGTAGTCGAGCGTGTCAAATATACTTTGCACGATTTGGTAGCTCGCTAGCTCATCTGCGGGGCGAAAGTCGGCGCCATGGTAAAAATATTCGCTGTAGCGATTTATAATTTCACTGCCAAAGCTGTGAAAGGTATGAATCGCGACCTTGTAGGCATCACGGCCGATGATCTCGCTTAGACGTTCACGCATGGCCGTAGCCCCGCTCTCGGTAAAAGTAAGACACAGAATATTTTCAGGTAGTACATCAGTTTTAGCTAAAATATTAGCTACGCGCATACTTAGGAGCTCAGTTTTACCGGTCCCAGGGCCCGCTACTACCATTAGGGGGCCGTCAATATAATCGACCGCCTGCTTCTGCTTGGCATTAAGTTTCTTGTACCTCTCGGAAAAATCCATTCCTCCTTATTATACGGTAAAACAAAAAAGTCACCGAAGTGACTATGGGCAAAGTTTATTGGCCGGCCTGCAGCCCAATGCGATCCATGGGGGAATGCGCACCGGGCTGCAGGCCTTGCTTGTGACGGGGGCCAATCCGCCACCGAGTAAATCGGGCTCTCGCCTCTGATCGACTCGCAATCGCCGGCCCTCTCAGGTTGCCGACTCGGCGACACGAATGGTGGTTCGTGAGGTCGCCTACTTCCTCCCAGCGGCCGAAGCCTTTTCGCAGGGACGAGCCCGTGCACTAGAAGGTGTTGCGCGCGAGACTGTCTCACCGGTGCGGGTCTCGGTCCGCTAGGGTGTGACGTGGGGTGTCTCGCGATGCGGCCGGCTCAGGTGCCGGCTGTGGGGGTCGCCGAGTTGGTTGACCGCCTCGACCTTTTCATTATGAACGATAATTAGTATTCTGTCAATTTTTGCTGTAAGTATGCTATTATACCCCTATGGAACAAGAGATTTACGACGACATCGCTCTTGAGCAGATTGCCAAAAATAAGTTCGGGCTTGAAGTTGATATTGATCACGTCGTGCTACGGAATGCACCAGTTAATCACGTCGCGAAAGCCACCCTATTTTTGACAAAGAAAAAACAACTATTGCTATATATTGGCGGGACTTCAAAACTATCACTTGGTGAAGTGCAAAAAATTGTGAGTCGGATGGGCTTGAAAGCCGAGCTGTATATGCCGCCTAAGGGTCAGCCAAATTATTTCGACGAGATTGGCAAACAAAAGTTTCGCGCGGTATTCCCTGGTCGGCACAACCCTTCTCTCGACGATATTCGCTATTATCGAACATTAGCTCCGTATAACCCTGCATTAATCCAAATACATGAAGTAAAAAACGGCGAAGTGTACCAATTTGACACCGACGCCAGTGGCAATTGGCGTGTTGGTGCGCGGTTTGCATATCGGCGAATTAAAACGAGTTAATTAACGCAAATCGAGCACAACCAAGTGCTCTATATGTGGCGTACGTGGGAAAAAGTTGTAGCCTTTGTGTGCACGGATGCCATAGGCTTCTGCGAGCCTGGCCACATCGCGAGCTTGAGTGACTGGGTTGCAACTGAGGTAAATAATTCGCTCGGGTTTTTGATCAAGTAATCGCTCGATTACCGATTCGTGCAAGCCAGCACGAGGAGGATCTAAGATAATAGCTTTGTCTGAGCTAATCTGCTCTAGCGCATTCTCGCTGGCGGCGAGTACTGCCGTTGCGTTGCTGCCTAGCTCAGTGATATTTCTTTTCATTTCTTGTACCGCTGCCGGGTCAAGCTCGACTAAAGTGGCGTTCTTTCCGCCGATCGTCAGGCCAATCGTGCCTACGCCGCTGTACATGTCTACTACCGGCTTGTCGCTGAGCCATGATTTCATGTCATCAAGTGCTTGCAGGTAGACGGGGATGTTTACTTGAAAAAAGCTTTCGGTAGCGTAATGAAATGAAATACCGAGTAACTCATCTTGTAGTGAAGTAACACCAAATGCCTTAAGGCGCTTGGTGATTTTGCTAGCAGGGCTGCGCGGGTCTGAATAAATTATCTCACCGCCGATAGCACTTAAGTCTTTTGCTTCACTTTCTGCCACGATATCAGGCAAATCATCTTTAATATAAAGTTGCCAAACACACTCACCTTTTTGATTGCAGCGAATCAGTAGCGTTTTTAGATTTCGAGCCTTTACCACTTTCGTGCGCAATAGGTCGCGAATTTCGAGCGCAAGTTTCATGATTTCTGGGCGTGCGAGCGACATGGTGCTTACGGGCACTTTGCCTTTACTGCCTCGTACAAAGAATGCCAAGTCAAGAGTTTCTTTGCCGTTCGCCTTTTCGCCAACTGAATTTTCCAAAACGGCTTCGTGCCGGGTTTCTGTTGCGCCCGCAGCAGCAGAAACTCGGGCTGCAGATGTTTTCAAAAATTCGCTAGCGAGCGGCTCGACAGGTACGACGTCGCCATACCAGCTAAATTCTACCTTGTTTCGATATTCGTATTGCACGCCGTCGGTATATACTTCAATCGGCTCGGGCAGCACAATGTCGTGAAGCTCAAACGCCTCTTCTATAAGAGCGGCTTTGTAATGTTGCTCGGCTTCGAAATTCATAATTTGCCACGGACTGGTAGAAAGATAGCTAATTGGGTCACGCGGCTCAATGCGCTGGTCGCTCACACTGTGAACTTCGACAACTTTGCCTTCCACGAAGGATGACTTTTGCTTGGTTAGCTGTACTGAAACGACTTCGCCGGGCAATCCGCCCCAAGCAAACAGCTTTTTGCCATTTTCTAGCGTGCCAAGGGCTTGCCCGCCTCCGACAATCCTATCAAGTGTTGCGGTCTCGATTTTGAAGCGTTTCTTAGCCACGCGCAACCTTTTTTGCAGCTTGGCGACTCGCAGCGATAGAGCTAACAATAGAGGCTGACACTAATATGATTCCGGCGAGACCTGCGATGAGCTCAGGAATATTAAAGAAAATCCCTGCGATAAGTACCAGCGCAAGTACGCCGATGGTGTAGTGAGCGCCGTGCTCGAGGTATCGATATGCGTGCAAAATGTGGCGTCGCACCATGAAGATGGTAAGTGACCGTACCCAGATAGCTCCGATACCTAAGCCGATGGCGATGAGAATTACGTCTTTCGTAACCGCGAATGCGCCAATAACGCCATCGAAGCTAAAGCTCGCATCGAGTATTTCGAGATATAAGAATGCCATGAAACCTGCCAAGCCAGTTTTTAGTACGCCTTTTGCGGCGGCGCGTTGACGCCGAGCAAATAGCTCGGCTAGGCCGTGGACAGCAATGTAGAGCCCTATGCCGATTGCTCCTGCAAAGAATGTCTCGCGAGGCTCAGGGTTGCCCGGAAACAGTGAAATAGTTAGTAGCAACACGATACAGATTACCGAATACAGCCACCAGCGGCTCATATCTTGCAAGGGCTTTTCGATAATATCTATCCAACGAACGCGCCGGCTTTTGTCGAAAAAGAAATGCAGGCAAAGCATCAGTAAGAACATGCCACCGAACGCCGCGATAGAAATATGTGCTTCATGAAGCTCTTTAGCGTAGGCATCAGGGTTATTTAGCGCCAAGTTTAGCACTTCACCTGGCGGCAAGCCGGCCGTTATCATTACTATCAAAATAGGAAACACGATACGCATGCCTATCACGGCGATAAGAATTCCGACTGTAATAAAAATTGTGCGCCAAAATTCGCTCACGGTGCTGAGTACCTTCGCGTTGATGATGGCGTTTTCGAAGCTAAAGGTAATTTCAACCAATATCAGAACGGACGCAATAAAAAATGCAGCTGGCCCCATGTAGTAGCCAACCGCTGCTAGGCTAGCAACCGTGACAAGTCCGCTGACGAAGAAAATACGCAGCGGATGGTGATGATGCAGTAAATGTTTCACTACAACTAGTATAGCGGTTTCGAGTAGTTTTTTGCTACACTCGTAGGTATGCGAATTGCCTCTACTTCACGCCATCATCCACTGCACGAACAACGTCGACAAACAAACATTCCACTTGGTGCACAACGATTTTTGGCTGCTTTTGAGGGCATCGAGGGAGGCTTTGCGATTGGTACAAGTATCGTCGTGGCGCTCAGTGTCGGTGGACTGTCAAACCGACTACTTCTGATAACTGCAATCGTGAGCATTGTCGTGAATGGCTTTAATACAGCCAGTGTGAAATACAGTAGTGAGCACTACCTCGACGAGCTCGATGGTCGCGAGAAAAAAAGTGCTCTCACCCAATATTTCATTCCTGCACTGATAGAATTCGTGTCGTACTTTGCGATTAGCTTCGTGTCGGTGGTTCCGCTGATTGTTCTGCACAATACCGTTTTGGCGGTATCGATTAGTGTCGTAATTACACTTGTGATTCTATTTTTAGCAGGTTTTTTGCGAGCATATATGCTGCAAATGCCACGTTGGCGCGACGCGTGGGAAACTACCCTGCTAGGCCTAGGAATTATTCTGGTAGGCCTAGTGTCGGGCTATATCGTACACTCGCTGTAGTTTACCGATGATGCGCTGGCGCCACGAACGTAAGCGCGTTGCCAGTTTTGCCACCACGACCAGTTCGGCCGATTCGGTGAACATAATCATCGTATGTTGCGGGCTGATCGAAGTTGATTACGTGTGATACGTCGGGTATATCAAGGCCACGGGCGGCTACATCAGTAGCAACCAGTACCTTCACAGTGTCGGTTTTAAAAGCTTTTAGCGCACGCTGGCGCTGTGATTGTGACTTGTTGCCGTGAATTGCTTCGGATGGAATGCCGCTTTTGCTCAAGCTATCTGCCAAGCGCTGTACACCGTATTTTGTTTCGCCAAATACCAGTACTTTTTCAAAGTCATCTTTGCGAAGCATTTCTTCCAGGAGCTCAAGTTTTTCTAGCTTGTCGTGCGCCTCGATGATGTTTTGTTCTACATGATCGCTAGTTTCACCAGTTCGTACTGATACAACTTCAGGATCTTTCATAAAGTCGTGAACCAGGGTTTGAATAGTCGGTGTCATGGTGGCGCTAAAACACAATGTTTGGCGCTGTGACGGCAGCTGGCCGGCGATACGACGGATGTCGTTGATAAAGCCCATGTCGAGCATGCGATCGGCTTCGTCTAACACGAATACTGAAACATCGGTAAGGCGTAGTGCGCCACGGTTTAGCAGGTCATTCAGGCGACCAGGCGTACCGATAATGATATGTGGGTTACGACGAAGGTCACGGATTTGACGTTCGATGTTGGTGCCACCTACCACTACCGTTGAGTAGAGGTTCATACCACGTGAAAATCGCTTACATTCGGCGTCGATTTGCTGCGCCAATTCACGAGTCGGTGCCATGATTAGCACGGCGTTACGCTGCTTGTCGCGTAGGTTGCTGAGTATTGGCAACAAGAACGCCGCGGTTTTGCCCGTGCCTGTATTGGCAAGACCAATTACATCTTTACCTTCCAAGGCCATAGGTATGGCTTGATCTTGAATGGCGCTTGGCGTTTCGAAGCCAATCGTTGCTAGGTTTTGCTTTAGAGCGTCGCGAAGCGCGAAATCGTTAAAACGGTGCTGAGGCACGTAGGGTGCGACTTCAGTCAACTTTGCTGCTTGGTTAATGAATTTGCTAGGGTGAATCGTTTGCTTTTTTGGTCCACGACTAGCAGTGCGGGGTCGGCCGCCACTTCTAAGTTTGTTGTTTGGTCGTGAGCCGCGCCCACGAAAAGAATTGCTTTTACGCTGCATGAATACCTTTCTTGTAGTCATATATTTGATGAACCACAAGATACATATTGTCAGTATGAGGCCAAGTATTCATCCAAGCGGATTGCCGCTTATCTATCTATTATAGCATAAGTAAAATATTTTGTCTACATTTCGTATACTAAGAGTATGCAAAGCAAAGCACACGTCAGAAACGAAGCACTTGCCTTTCGAGCGTCACTTGAACCACATGAGATTGCCGAACGTTCACTCATGGCGTTTACTCAGCTGCAAAATACGGTGGACTGGCCGAATATTCACTCGATACATGTCTACCCTTCACGCCACGATTGGCATGAGCTCGACACAGCGCCCTTGATTGATTTCGTACGCCAAAACCATGCACACATTCGCGTAGAGCAGCCAGAGCCAAAAGCCACGGCTCCGCTTCCGGACACCGTATTTGATTTGATTATAGTGCCTGTAGTGGCTTACGATTCGCACAATTACCGCTTGGGTGTTGGTAGCGGCTGGTACGACAAATTTTTAGCGACTCAGCCGAATGCCATCAGCGTAGGCTTTGCGTTCAAGGAAACTCATAAAGCCTCGCTGCCCAAAGAACAGCACGACGTTCCACTGACAAAAATTATCGCCGTGTAGTTTGTTATACTACTTGTATGGAATCACCAAACACTGAAAAAAACAGCATGAGCGCGAAACTCAATCAGCTGCGAGCGGCAGTGCTTGGTGCGAATGACGGAATTGTTTCAACCTCGAGTGTAGTAATGGGTGTTGCTGGCGCTACCGATAGCTCACAGGCAATTTTTACTGCCGGTATGGCGGCATTGGTAGCTGGAGCGCTTTCTATGGCGGTTGGCGAATACGTGTCGGTGAGTAGCCAGAGTGATGCTGAAAAGGCATATATTGAAAATGAAAAAATGATGCTAAAACTTCACCCAGACGAAGAGTTTGAACAGTTGGTAGATGCGTACAAACAGCGTGGTATTAGCGCTAAAACAGCGCGTCAGGTTGCTACCGAGCTCACTGAAAAAGATGCTCTTGCCGCCCATGTGATGGTAGAACGAAGTCTCGATAAAGACAGTATCGTAAGCCCTGTACAAGCCGCGGTTGCGTCACTTATATCCTTTACGATTGGTGGTCTTATACCTTTTGTTGCGGTGATTATATCGCCAAACGATATCAAAGAAATAGTAACGGTTGTCGCTGTTTTGATAGCACTACTGATTACCGGGTACTTTAGCGCAACCGTTGGTGGCGCATCACGCAGCCGAGCGATGCTGCGAGTTATAGCTGGTGGTTTGCTGGCTATGGCAATTACCTACGTAGTAGGCTTGCTATTCGGCATTCAATTTAGCTAGTTTTTAACCGTGGGAATGGTGATGGTTTTGATGTTCTTTGGTAATTCTACCGTGACATCTTTGTATTCGTAGGTAATGGTGTATGAAGATCCGTTTTTGCGTTCACCTTGCAACTTGCTAAGGCGGTTTTTGCTATCAATAAACATTTCTGTGGTTACATCATCGTCATCGTAGCCCCATACTTCGCAGGTTCCGGCTGGGCAATCTTTTTTGCCCTTATACACAGCCTTCGAGCTAAATTTCGCGAAATCCTCGTCGCTGTAGCGGTATTCTCCGCTGGCAATCGATTCTTGATTGTTGCTACTGGCGAGCTTTATGCATGTGCCATCTACGCACGATACGTATTGGCCAGCCACGCTGTACGAAGTAAACTCTTTGCCGCCAGCCATGCCGGTGTACTTACTGTCACCTGCGGCATTCACCTCTATAGTACCAGTGGTCACTTCACTATCTTTTGAGTTAGCCGTGTAGGTTGCTATGAACGATACACCAGCAGTCTGTTGTGGTTGGAAGGTTGGTGTTTGGTCACTTGTGTTTGTGCCAGAGTTTGACGCGCTGTTACTCGATTGGATATAAAAATACGCCGCAACACCGGCGCCCACGAGTAACACAGCTACAATAGCGGCGACTGCTACTCTTTTCATACAGATAACCTCCTTTGGTTATGCGCTTATTATAACAGATAGTTTTAATTCTGCTATACTATAAGCATGAGTAGTATAATTTTAGTAATTCACATCGCGCTCGCGCTAGCAGCGCTCGGCTCAAGCATCGCAGTAGTCATTCGTCCACAAGGCATGCTAGCGGCTGTTCGCGGCATGTGGGCAAGCTTTGCTGGCGTGGTGCTTACCGGCAGTATGCTGGTGCTTGCACACCCAGGTAGTTTGGGCAAACTATGCCTTATGAGCAGCGTGTATGTTGTTGTGTTGGCGATTGCCCAGCGACGATACCAGGTTACTTTTTCTTAAACTTTGCCCTGTATAGCTTCTGCCCCATGCGGGCGAGGAATGCTATAGCTGCAACGATTGCCAGAAGAATAACGCCGAAAACAAAGCGTACTAGTAGATTGCTTCCGGATTCAGGTTCCATGTTTTAAGTAAAGCAGAATAGATACACCGTTGCAAAGCGAACTTTAGAGCTTGCGTATGCCGCCTTCGTGAGTCTTCCCAATATCTTTTAAGTGTGTCGGGATTGTAGCGTATGCTATTCCATTTGCAAGCAAACCAGACAAGTGAGTATTCCGTTCGTTCTTGTAGGTTGCGATTTGCGCCATGGCCGCTGTGGCAAGGTTCGTGGCGCGTTGCTTTGATTGACCTTTTGTTACTTCACCCGTCATTTTGTAGTGAGCAGCGTTGAGAGCTCCAACGACGACTGCCCTAGCACCCAGAGCAATTGCATAGGGTTTTGCTTCTGGATATCTCTGGGAAATGGCCGTACCCACTCTTAGCATGGACGCATGATCTACTGCCCCGTCTGCGACACGCCGAACGGGTGTATCTGCATCAAATAATCTTAGAATTGCCCCATCGAGAATATCATAGGCGATAAATGCAGCCAGTCTTACTCCGATAGGCTGGTCATTTTGAACACGCCTAGCAATATTTTCAGCTAGCAGATAACGTGCGCCGGTAAGCGCTAGTCCGGGGACTTCTCTCAGTAAATTCTTAGACACTTAGGTTATCGTACCAAAGATTATTCGTGACGCAAATCTAACAGAGCAAAAACACCCTCTACGGCGAGGGCGTTTTTAGCATGGTTGCAGGCACTATGCTTTATGTGAATCCATCGACAGAGCGATGAGCAGTGGACCGACGAGCAATGAGTACAGCCCGATAATCCACACGAATGCTACGCCACCTGAAACTGGCTGGTTCAATAAGTAGACACCAGCCACAATACCGAGCGCGCCGGCGATTACCGCCAAGATCCGCGTAGTTGAGCTTGGCATGTCTCCAAATACTCCCTCGAGAATATCGACTATTCCACGGATGATAAACGTGAACCCAGTAAGGAGAATCAGTGTAGCGAACGACACCAATGGATGCCTAACCAAGTACACTCCCACGCCCACCGCGAAGAAGCCAAACAGTAGCGTTAGCCACCAGAGTGACTGCCCTGCTATCATGTCCGAGAAACCTCTCACGACCGATACAACACCCCAAACTAACACGTAGGCACTAAATAGGTATACAAACGTTACTAACGTGAGGCCCGGCCAAAACAAGGCCGCGACTCCAAAGAGCATTGTAAGTATGCCGGCAAACACCCCCATCCACCAGAGATCACCGGATGCCCCCGCTCGTACTGTTGATTTATTGTCTGCCATAGTAAACCTCCTCTACGTTTTACAGACTTTCTTGCTCGGATGGGTCTTTACGAGGTGAATTAATGACACCTCGAACGCCATCTACTAATGCGATGACAAGCAAGAAACAAGCCAGGCCGTACTGCAAATACTGTACGGAAATTATGTCTGCGTTGCGCAGTACAAGATAGGTGCCTACTAGTAAAACAGATAGGCCTAGCAGTCTTGTAGGCCAGAACGGTACAGCAAGTAGAAATAGTCCGGCTATTGCAAGGCCAAAAGAATAGGTGAAGTTAACAAGAGGGAGGGTTATCCATCCGAATGCAAGTGTGAGGCCGAAAAGAAACAACAGAATATCGATAATGGTGCGAATACTGATTGGTGGGTAACTTCTCGCTTGTGATTCCATACGACGCCTCCCGCATGCAATTTCTATTGCTATAATACTCTTATTTTCGAAATTGCAATAGTAAAATGCCAGCCGTATACTGTAAATATGGAACACGAAGAGCTAAACCAAGTTAAAAAAAGTCTAAGAATTGCTACCGTTGCGACTGTTGTGCTGCTGGGCACCGGAACAGTTTTTTATATGTTTTTTGAAAAGCTGAGATTAGTCGATGCTTTGTACTTCAGCACGATTACCCTGACAACAGTAGGCTATGGAGACATAACGCCACAAACAGATGCGGGTAAGCTTTTTACTTGCGTTTATATACTTTCAGGTATTGCCGTGCTCGGAACATTTGCTAACTTACTCGTACGACGAGCGGTGCTGCAGCGAAAATCGAAAACATCCTCGTAACTCTAGCTGCGCCGCTAGTCAAGTTTCGACGCAAGCCATTCTCTAAACAAAAATGCAGGAACGATGTATGGAAATACAGCATAAAACATGTCTGATACCGAATGGATGCTTCGGTTTGCTGCGATAAGTACGGTAAAAATGAAAATTAGTAATATAGCATCAATGACAAATGCAGCGAGAGAATTAGGTATATGGATTACCTTGCTGTTTTTGTATAGTTTCATGACTCTAGTATAACAAAGCTAGTTGGTGCAATTGGCTTAAGAGCTCTTTCCTGGCTGGGGTGGAGGGATTCGAACCCCCGAATGCATGGACCAAAACCATGTGCCTTACCACTTGGCCACACCCCAATGTAGCCAGGAAAGAAATCTCGAGTTATTAATATGAAAAATTGCCCTAGAGCCTACACATTGTAGCATATTTTCAAGGCTATGACACGTGGTGGCCCTGACGGCGACCAATGTATTTGTGAACTTCTACCACCACGACAGGAACGATAAAGGCGATGAGGCCAGTAACTACTAAATCACTAAGCGCTACGGGGCTAACGTGTAGGAATGAACCAAGCGGGCCGAAGATGGCGAGAGCCTGCAAAGAAACAGCAATTGTGAGCCCAATGAGAAATGCGGGGTTGTACACCCAAATACGTCGTAGGAGCGAATCGAACGTACCGCGTGCGTTAAGGGCATTTGCCCATTGCATTACTACTAGTGCGGAAAACGCTATGGTGCGCGCATAGTCGTGACCGTGTGTGCTCAGGAAGTATGCATACATTGTGAGTGTAACGGCAGCCATAGTGAGCGCCACAAGCAGCATTCGCACTATGATAATGCGGTCGAGGATAGGTGCACTTGGCGAGGTTGGCTTGCGACGCATCGCATTACGACTGCCTGGCTCTAACCCAAGCGGGATAACCAAGGCGGAATCGGTAACTAAGTTGATCCATAAAATTTGTACCGGCGCGATGGGTGCAGGCATACCAACTAGCAGTGCACCAAGCGTCGTAAGCACTTCGCCAGTATTGGTTGCAAGTAGATAGTACAGCATGCGCCGAATATTGGAAATAATGGTGCGACCTTCCTGAATGGCGTCGATGATAGACTTGAAATTGTCGTTGAGTAGTACGATATCGCCTGCGTCGCGTGCTATATGCGAGCCGCTACCCATTGCTACGCCAACGTGAGCGTTGGCGAGCGCAGGTACATCATTTACGCCATCGCCCGTCATTGCAGTAACATTGTTTCGTTTCAAAATAGTAAGAATGCGGTATTTGTGCTCGGGGATAACCCGCGAAAATACTCGTACATCGCTTATGGCCTTTTCAAGCTCAGCATCGGTCATAGTGTGCATGGTGCGACTATCAAACACTTGGTCTTTAGTGGCTACCATGCCTAACTCTTTGGCAATGTGATACGCAGTTTCTTTGTGATCACCGGTAATCATGCGTACGGTAACACCAGCGCCGGTAGCTAGCGCAATGGCCTGCTTTGCTTCTGGTCGCAAAATGTCGGCGACGCCAATAAAACCGACTAGGTCGAATTTAGTTTTAGCCGGCAGCTCATCGAAACTTTTAATTGGCTTGTGTAAAAGCACGGTGGCCACGCCGATTACTCGATAGCCTTTGGCCGTGAGCTCTCGAAGGACTTCGGTAGCTTTGCTGCGCTGTGTGGAGGTAAGAAGCGATTGCTGCATCAGAATTTCGGGAGCACCTTTTACATCAAGGACATACTGTTCTCCGTGGTGCCACATATTACCGCTCATCGCCCACTCTTGGTTGAATGGCAAACTATGGGCTACTGCCGCTTTTGGATGGGCGAACTTTTGTTCGGAAGCATAATTTGCAATAGCAATGTCGAGTGGGTCGTGTGATTTGTGGTGAGCTTGGTTGATGATGTGTGTGAGGCTTCGTGACATCTGGTGTTTGCGGATATGTGATTGCCACACTTCATGCACGGTGAGTTGGTTTTTCGTAAGCGTACCGGTTTTATCGGTAGCAATAGTGGTTAACGCACCTACGGTCTCGATAGCGCGCATAGAGCGCACCAGAGCCTTTTTGGCCGCGATTCGGCGCATCCCGAGAACCAACACAACCGATATGGCAACCGGCAGGCTTTCAGGTACAGCGCTAACAGAAAGTGCTACCACAAAACGCACTGCTTCTACCAGCTCCATACCTCGCAGAGTTGCTAAGCCAAATGCTACGACAGCCATGCCAGCAACCACGATGATAATACGATTTATGAGAGCATCGATTTTCTGTTGCACAGGGCTGGGAGTTTGCGTATTGGCCGATAGCGTGGCTAGTTCTCCAAACTCGGTATCGTTGCCTGTGCGCACTACGACAGCCGTTGCCTCACCCGCGACGACAAACGAACCTTGGAAAAGCATATTCGACTGGTCGTATACTTCTTTTTCACCTTGTAAGGTATCGACTTGCTTGCTAATCGGCTGAGATTCGCCAGTCAGTAACGACTCATCAACGCGAAGATCGCCTTCGGTAATGATACGCGCATCGGCTGGTACCTTTTCGCCTTCGGTAAGTACAATTACATCGCCAGGAACTAGTTGCAAGGCGTCTAGCTGAACTATTTTGCCGTTCCGCCAGGTGTCAACGCGTTGTTTCGTGTGCGTGCTGAGCGCGCGAAGAATACGCTCGGTTGAAAACCGTTGCACATAATAGATGACCGCACTTACAGCGATAATCGCACCAATAATAACCGCGTCGAGGTACTCATGGTGCCATACACTAATAGCAACCGCCACGAACAGCACCAGCATGAAAATGTTCGCGAAAGGTTCAATGAGCTTACGCCACAGCGGCTCACCTTTCACGATGACCTCATTTAGGCCATACATTTTGGTCCGCTCGTCTGCTTCGGAAGATGAAAGGCCACGCTCTGAGCTTTCGAGGTCTCGAAGCGTATGCTCGACTGATTCATTGTAATAAAGCATTACCAGTATTATACCAGTAAAGAGGCACCGCCCCCAGGGCTAGGGGCGGTGAGAGTGAGAGTGAAGAGGTACGGTTAGGTTATTCGAACGAGTGTCAGCTGGCGTACTCCTAGGCCTGAGCTCCAGTTGATAGTTTCTTGGATGGTACGACCGAGCAAGGTTTGACCAAGCGGACTATTGGCAGAGATTCGGCCATCGCTAGGGTTGGCTTCAATACTGTCCACCAGCTGGTAGCGGAACATGCGGCCGTGCGCGTCGATGAGCTCTACTACCGAGCCAAGTGCTACCTTGATAGCATCGCGCTTGCGTGGAAATAGCTTGGCTTGAGAAAGTTGCAGGTGCTTATCGACAAGTTGGCTTTCTATCATCTCGAGCTCGCCCAGTTTTTCTACTCGTGCAAGACGTTGGTCGTGGCCGTCAGTCTTGTCGAGGTTTTTTAGCTGAGCAATCACATCGGCTTGAAGTCGCTCGAGTCGTTGAATCGACTTTTTCAGCTCTTTCATGCCCTTTTTGCTAAGCAGTAGTGTGTTCGAAGAATTCATGTGTTCCCTCCTTGTTTAATGTTTCTCGCAACGTGAGGTGTATCGTTGCTATGACCTTACTATGTCAGACAAAGCTGAGAATTATCTGAAAAACTAATGATTTTGTGAAATTTTAGGGATTACTACTGTAAACGTCGTCTGTTTTGACGGTTCACTCACAACCTGAATGTCGGCATTGTGCGTATCGGCGATGTTTTTTGCGAGCGATAGCCCTAGTCCATAGCCCTTACTAGCAGACTGCGACGTGCGTGAGCTATCGGCGCGATAGAAACGGTCGAAGATTTTAGGTAGGTCATCAGCTGAGATTCCTTTTCCTGCATTCGATATGCGTACAGTTACTGATTTACCGGTTGCCGTTGATGTAACTTCAACAGGAGACGACTCAGGGCTATAGCGCAGCGCGTTGTCGACGAGTATGACGAATAGGTCCCGTAGCATGCTTTCGTTGCCTTCTGCGATGGCGGCTTGTTTGCTCAATTTTAGTTTAATGCGGCTTTTTGAATCTAGCAGTTTTTGTACATGTTTGAGTTGTTGGTTTATGTCAACGCGCTCTGTAAGGTCAATTGAGGCTAGGTCCATGCGCGATAGCTGGAGGAGCGTGTGAGTGAGCCCTGTGAGCTTGTCGACTTCTTCTAGTGTGCTTTCCACTACCTGGCGGTAATCTTGCTTTTTCATTGAGCTATCTCGCAGCGCAAGCTCAAGTTCAGATTTCATAACAGCAAGCGGAGTCTTCAGCTCATGACTCGCATCGCTAGTGAAACGAGATTGAGCTTCATGCATTTCTTCAATCGGGCGAAGTGTACGTCGCGCCAGCAAGTAGCTCCCTACGCCACCCATACCAAGTACGAAAAGATTAATATACAGCAGCCCGAAAAAGATATTTACTTTTGCCTCGTCAGCCTGACCTTGCCGAATACTTCGTAATGTTGAATTTTCAGGTATAAGCCAACGCGGATCATCTTCAAGCCGTAGCTGCAAGCTTTCGAGGCGGCTACTCACCTCCTGGGTAGATAATTGATAAATAATAGTGCTAAAGAGCAAACTGATGATCATGAGAATCATCAGATACCAACCAGTTAATTTTAGCGTCGCAGACTCAAAGGCTCGCCTCATGGTGCTGCCTCGAGTTTATAGCCGAAGCCCCGCACTGTGTGTAGCAACGGCTTTTTAAATGGCTTGTCGACTTTATTGCGTAAGTAGCGCATATATACCTCGACCGTATTTGGAAGAATGTCGGCATCGTAATCCCATACGTGAGCGATTATCATGTCTTTTGAAATTGGCCTACGTTGGTTTCTTAGTAAGTACTCTAGCAATGCAAATTCACGGGATGTGAGCGTGATTGATTTTCCAGAACGGCTTACTTGTAAGTTGGTCGTGTCGAGCGATAAGTCACCCGCCGATAGTACGGTAGCTTGAGATTCGGTTGGTCGGCGAAGTAGTGCGCGCACACGAGCAAGCAATTCTTCAATCGCGAACGGTTTGGTAAGGTAGTCATCAGCACCACTATCAAGTCCAGTTGTCTTATCTTTAGTGCTCGCCATGGCGGTAAGGAATAATACTGGCGTGTGTATGCCTGCCTCGCGCATTTCTTGCACTATCGCTAAACCATCGTAATCACCCGGCAGCATTCGGTCGATGATGGCCGCGTCATAGGGTTCAGTCGTTGCCATTGCGTAGCCTTCGTCGCCGTCGAAGCAAACGTCAACAGCATAATGCTCTAATTCAAGCGCACGTTTGATGGCTTGAGCTATTTTGTGTTCATCTTCTACAACAAGAATTCTCATAGTTCACTAGGTATAGTATACGCCTAAACTGAAAATTAGCTGAGAGTCAGCAGATATTAGGCGTACTTTTCAGACCAGTTATTCATGTGTTCGAGAATCGGTAGCAAATCTCGACCTTTTGCGGTCAGCTCGTATTCGCATCGATTACCCAATAGCGGCTGCTTGGTTATGATGCCCGATTTTTCTAGTTTAACTAGTCGTGCTGAGAGTGTGCGAGGGTTAATGTCGCCGGCGAGCTCTTGTAACTGACAAAACCGAACAGACTCGTTGTTGATGAAAAAACGAAGTAAACGTGGCGTCCATTTGTCGCCCAGGATTTGCGTTGCTTGGTCGAGACATCCAACGGTTTGCATAGTACTAACTATACATTGTCTAGTAATAATCGTCAAAGTATTGCTACTAGTGGTACAATGTCTGTATGAAGGTACATCACGACATAGATACGCAAACATTTATACGTTTTTGGCTCGTTGTTATTGGCTTCGGGTTGGTTGGCTATGCAGTATACAGCGCTCGTGATGCCCTAATTATACTTGGATCAGCATTTTTCTTAGCATTGATTTTGAATGCGCCCGTAAGTCGCTTGGCTCGCATAATGCCTGGTAGAAGTAGGGCTATGAGCACCGCGATTGCGTTCGTAGCGGTCGTACTGTTCATTGGCGCGTTTGTATTTTTAGCGGTTCCTCCTATTGCCCAGCAACTTGTGAAATTTATTGATACATTGCCGACCGTTGTATCATCAGCACGTACTCAATGGGAGGGCCTAAATACTCTCATTATTCAATACAACCTACAATCACAGGTTGATAGCGGCCTTGACGCGCTACAAAAGAGTACCTCTGGTATTGCAGCGGGCATTGGTGGGGGTATTATCGCAGGTATCGGCTCGATATTCTCATTCGTAACGGCAGTATTTTTGGTGCTCGTACTTGCCTTCTTGATGCTGGTGGAAGCCCCAACATGGATGGAGCGATTGTGGCGATTATATGATGACAAAGCTCGTATGGAACGACACCGAAAGATAGCCAAGCAGATGAACACGGTCGTTTCAAACTATGTAACTGGCCAGCTCACCGTGTCGGGTCTTGGTGCTGTATTTGCGGGGATTACGGTATTCATTTTGAGCTTCATATTTAATATACCGTCAAACTTGGCCGTGCCGGCAGCAGCGATTACCTTTATTCTTTCGCTTATACCTATGTTTGGTGCTACTATCGGCGGTATCCTGATTGGCTTGGTGCTCGCCTTCAACGACATCGGCGCGGCAATTAGCTACCTGGTATACTTTGTGGTTTACCAACAGATTGAAAACAACTTCATATCGCCAACTATCCAGTCGAAAAGAATTGAACTAAGCGCTTTGACTATCTTGGCGTCAGTAACGGTTGGGTTATATGTATTTGGTATAGCTGGAGGAATTATATCCATTCCAATTGCCGGGTGTTTGAAAGTTCTGCTCGATAGCTACTTTGAGCGACGCAGTGCGATGCGAAATACATCGAGCAAAGCTAAAATCAACAAAACCGCTGCATAGTTTTACTTTAGATAAGACCAAATGGTACCGTGCACGGTGTCTCGTACGGTAATCCCCATGGTTTCGATTTGATCGCGTAGCGAATCAGATGCTTCCCAGTTCTTCTCGGCTCGGGCGATTTCGCGTTCTCGAATTAGGTTTTTAGCCTCAGCGGAAATATCTTTAACTTCATTCAGATCTATACCAAGCAACTCAGTAATAGTATCCAGGAGCTCCTGTAAGATTGTAGCGCTCGCAGGCGTAATAACTTCATCAAACTCCGAGAGTGCTTCGTCGATGTGCATGAGTGCCTCAGGTGTGTTTAAATCGTCCTGAAGAGAGTCTAGCAGGCTTTTTCTGAATGAAGCGGCCTCCACAGAGACATTTTTACCATTGTCATTTACCTGCCATCGTAACGCCGACACGGCTCGCCAATTGTTGAGCCTATTTTGAGCTGCCTCTAAGATGTCCCATGTGAAATTTCCTTCAGTTCGATAATGTTTGGAAAGAGCTAGGAGCTTAAACGCATGGATACTAAAACCTTTTGCTTGAATGTCATCGAGCGTGTATACATTGCCTAGGCTTTTTGAAATTTTCGTGCCATCAACTTTAATATGATTGTTGTGTAGCCAAACTTGTGAGAATTGCTTACCTGTGATGCTTTCAGTTTGAGCAATTTCATTGGTGTGGTGTACGGGAATATGGTCGATGCCGCCTGTATGAATATCAATTTGGTCACCTAAAGTCTGTTGCGTGATGACACTACATTCTAAATGCCAACCCGGAAACCCTTTGCCCCAGGGGCTATCCCACTCCATATCTCGTTTGGCGTCGGCAGGGCTAAATTTCCATACGGCAAAATCGGTCGGGTTTTTCTTGCCTTCTACGCTGACGCGTGCACCAGCTTCGAGGCCAGCTATGTCGAGCTTTGCAAGCTTGCCGTAATCAGTTAGCTTACTCGTATCAAAATACATGCCGTCAGTGTCAATTTGATATAGATACCCTTTTTCGTCTAGCTGTTTAGCAAATTCAATTTGCTGGTCAATGCAGCTGGTGGCGGGCGTCAGATGATCTGGTCGAATGAGGCCTAGTAGCTCGTATGCTTCATGTTCGGCAATGTCAGAGTATTTTTTGGCAACATCCCAGGCAGTAATTCCTTCGCGCTTGGCACCTTTTTCCATCTTGTCCTCACCGCTATCGTCATCGCTCACCAGGTGCCCTACATCGGTGATATTTTGGGTGCGTTCAACTCGCAGGCCATCAGCTTGCAGTGTGCGCACCAAAACATCCCAGTAGATATACCCAAGCCAGTTACCTATGTGGGGTTGGCTGTAAACAGTAAGCCCGCACGTATATAGCTTTACAACACCGGGTGTGAGTGGAACAAGCGTTTCTAGCTTGCCGCTTAACGTATTGTGCAACTTCATGAGACTAGGGCCTTCTCGGTGGCATTCAGCAATTCCTCGATGATTTTATCGTACGATTCGTACACTCTAAAACCGGCTGCGTATGGGTGGCCACCACCACCAAAATAGCCCGCAATCGTTTCAGAGATTGGTAGGTTTGAGCGCAACTTGCCTGTTAGCTTGCCGTCTGGGTAGGTTTTTATCGCGATTGCAACCTCTACGTCATCTACGAGGCGCATTTCGTCGAGCACGAGCACACTTGGGTTGTATTTGTCGCTGTATTGCTCGATTTCTTCAAATGGAATGTGTATGAGTGCGAGTTTGCCGTCAAGATAATATTCAATTCGCTGTAATAACTCACCTTTGTAGGCTAAAATCTCCGGAGCTTTTTTCATGAATTCACGTCGGCGTTCTTCGATTTCGGCCACGTGAGCACCAAGTTCGGTTAAGTCGGCGGCAATACGATAGCTTTCTGGTGATACGGTTTGAATGCTAAGGCCTAAACTATCGGCGAGTTGTGCCTCAAGTAAATGTTCGGCCGCTGGACTACTAATTGGCCAATTTGCTTGCTTAGCCAATTTGTAAATGACCTCACTAGTCGAAATGGCTGTGTCATTCAATGGCGTGTGATCGAAGCTGAGAGTGCTTGCAGTAGTGTGGTGATCAATAACCAACACAGGGTGCGATTCGAGAAAGTGCCTGACACCAGGTGTTTCGAGCACTTTGCTGATGAGTACATCGGCACTGGTGTCGACGATGATTGCAGCATCTGCATGTGGGTTAAAGTCGGTTTCTACTCTATCCCAGCCTTGTATGTAGCGTAGATATTTCGGAATTTCAACAGGGCAATATAAAGATATTTCCTTCTGCATATCGCCAAGGATTTCTTCAAGTGCAAGTGCGCTCGCTAAGCTATCGCCATCAGGATTCTCAGCCTGAATAATGATAAAATTCTGCACATTTTCAATAAGCGCTTTTGCTTCGGTATACATCGGTTCTATTGTAGCAGATTGCGTACTACAGTGACCGTCGGCCTTCAAGCGCATGAGATAGGGTTATTTGATCGGCGTATTCTAGGTCGACGCCAACAGGGATACCGCGCGCCAAACGAGTCATGGCGACATCGACTCCCTTTTCGTTGATAAAGCGCTGCAAGAAGAGCGCCGTAGACTCACCTTCTACGGAAGCATTGGTGGCAATAATAAGTTCTTTTACGCTGTCGGTTGCTATGCGCTCAAGCAGTTCTGGAATATGAAGCTGCTCTGGGCCCACGCCATCAATTGGTGAAATCGCGCCGCCAAGCACATGGTACGTGCCGCTGTAGTTGCCTGTGCGCTCTATAGCGATAATATCAAGAGGTTCTTCGACAACGGCGATGATAGTTTTATCACGGTCAGGATCGCTATAGAGGTTCGATACATCATCATCGGCGTCAATCAATGCGAAGGTTACGGGGCACTGCTTTACTTGGCTGTGGACCTTTTCGATGCTTCTCGCGAGCTGTTCGCCCAAGCGTGGCTCTGACTTTAGCACGTAGTAAGCATAGCGTTCAGCTGTTCGTGCGCCTACGCCAGGCAAGCGCCCTAATTCATCAATGAGGGCGCTAAGTGCTGCTGGCAGGAGCTGTTTTGCCATGCTGTTTACATTCCTGGAAGGTTCAAGCCACCCATAAGCGGCTTCATGGTGTCGGCTGCAATTTCTTGTGCCTTGGCCATACCATCACGAACTGCAATTTTAATCCAGTGTTCGAGTTCTTCAATGTCGTCAAAGTCAATTAAGTCGGGGTCGAGCTTTACACTATCGATCTTTAATTCGCCTGTGACTCGCACGACTACCGCACCATCGCCTGCTTCAACTTCAATAATTTGCTTTTTTAACGCTGCTTGCGCCTTCCGAATTTCATTCAGCATCTTTACTTGGTCAAAAGCCATAGTATTCCTCTCTTTCTTCTATCTATAAGTATACGCTAGCGGCGCTACTTTTTGTAGACGTAGAAACGATCGGCATCGAACGATGAGCGAGCCACCAAGATATCCGACGGAATCGCAGACACTTCAGGCTTCTTGTCTCGCGCCACTAATGTAACATCACTTTGTGTCAGCGCCATAGCTGGGCTTGTGGTGACAGAGAGTTGGTTGATCTTGGTTTGGTGTAATGCATACGTTGAATAGAGCTGGATGTCTTGCTCGGGCACAACTAGGCTTACCTTAGTTTTTTTGTCGTAACTAGCGAGTGTTCTATTAACTAAACCGAGGTCAAAATTGAAGTCGCTATACACCTGTGTATCGTAATGGTATCCATATACATAACGATCGACATTTGAAACAACTATGCCCAACACAAGCACACCCAGCGGAAGTAGGCCAAATACTCGCGCATAGGGGTTGCGCGGAAACAACCTATACCACGAACGAATCAGATAATCGACGCCCAGTGCTGAAAGTAGCATAACCGGAACGAAAGTAATCGTAATAAAGTCAGGGTTCAACACCACAAACGGAACTAGCGCAATCAGCCAAAAACTAATGATGTAGCTTTTAGTAGTGTATTTGGTAGTGAACATCTGATAAAGGCCGAGAAGCACTAATAGCACCACACCCAAGCCGTAAATTGGTGTAGCGTTTGCCCCACTGCTAGGGCTATAGAAACTTCCGTATTGCTGAAACAAGTCTTTGATGTTCGCTGGTATATCCGACCAGCTTTCGGGCACCCCAAACATGGTAAGCAGCAAGCTTGGCTCTTTAACAATACCCACGATAAGCGGTAGGCCAATAACTAAAAATACGCCAACGCCGGCGGCAAGTACACCTTTTGGAGTTTCACGAAATACGATATGCCTCACGTGCGGATGGAAGATTGCCGTTGCTACTAAGGCGATAAGTACGTAAATGCTGAGCGGCATATACAGGCTAAGCGCTGCGAGTGCGCATAGCACTAATATCCAGAAATGTTCGGTTTTACCGTGCGCTGTAATCAGGGATGCCGTGAGGAGGATGCTGACAGCCCAAAACACGTACAAAATACCAGAGTGACCACTTTGCGCTACTAGCAGAAAGTGTGATGTGGTAACGGCGACGATACTAGCAATGATTGCGACATTGCGTTTGAACCATACGTTCATTAGTATCAATAAGCCAACTGCTGAAAAGAACGCAATAATCAGTGAGGGTAATTTAATACTAAACGAGCTAAAGCCAAATAGCGCGATGCTCGCTGCTTGTATCAGCCGATATGGCAAATAGAGCAGCTGGTCTGGCTGGAGACTCAAAAGTTGCGAAGGGCTTAAACTCTCACTTACAAGCGCAGAGTGAATTTCTGCGTCGCCGAGTGCTCCGGGGATGTACAGGCCTGCAATGATAAGTAAACTTGCGAGTGAAACGCCAAACACTGAGTAGCCGATGAAATAACGCCATCGGTAAAAGAAAAAATCTGTGACGGTACGGTTGCCCATATACTGCCTAAATTATACCACGCAGCCTTAGTTTGTATGCTTTTTATCGAGAGACATGAAACGCAGACGTTCTGGGTGGAAGTAAAGATCGATTTTACCAACGGGTCCGTTACGGTGTTTGGCAATAATTAGCTCAGTAATATTTTCAAGTTCGGCATTATCCGGTTCGTAATAACCTGGCCGGTGTATAAACGCAACGATATCGGCGTCTTGCTCGATAGAACCAGACTCACGTAGGTCGGCAAGCTGAGGTTTTTTATCTGGACGGTTTTCAACCGCACGCGACAACTGGCTCAGAGCGATTAAAGGCACATTTAACTCACGAGCGATAAGCTTTAAACCACGGCTAATTTCAGATACCTCTTGCACGCGGTTGCCATCTGAACGACCAGATGCTTGCATAAGCTGCAAATAGTCGACGATGATGAGTCCAAGGGGATGGTCGTGTGAAACGCGGCGAGCTTTGGTGCGCATTTCAAGCACGGAAAGCCCTGGCGTGTCGTCGATAAAAATTGGTGCTTCAGCCAGCTCGCCCATTGCTTCAGAAAGCTTGCTAAAGTCATCATCGCTCAGATTTCCGGTCCGAATATTCCAAGCATCTACCCCACTTGCGTCAGAAAGCATACGGTCTACGAGTTGCTCTTTACTCATCTCGAGGCTAAAAAACAGAACAGGCTGTTTGGCAATGGTCGCAACATTGTAAGCAAGGTTGGTTACTAAGGTGGTTTTACCCATAGCAGGTCGCGCTGCCAGAATAAACAAGTCGCTGCGTTGCAAACCAGCGGTCATATTGTCGAGGTCTCGATAGCCTGTGCGAATACCGCGAAGTTGGCCCTTGTTGCGGTGAAGCTCTTCCATACGGTCGAAACTATCGGTCAATATACTTTCTAGGCTTACAACATCTTGTTTAAGTGATTGGTCGCTTACAGAAAATAACTCAGCTTCGGCCTTTTCAAGTAATTCTTGGGTGGTGGTATCCTCTTCAAACCCAAGCTCTGATATTTCGCTACTCGCTTTGATTAGTCTTCGTCGTACGGCTTTTTGGGCAACAATTTCAGCGTAGCTGGCAGCATGAGCAGCGGTAGGTACATAGGTAGTTAGTTCGGTTAAATATGCCGAGCCACCTACTACTTCAAGTTCTTTTTTGCGCTTTAGCTCGTCTGTTAGAGTGAGCAGGTCGACGGGTTTGTGCTTTTCATACAAGCGCATCATAGCATCGTAGATTACGCCGTGGGTCTTATCATAAAAATCTTTGTGGGTGACAAATTCACTTACATCAGCTAGAACTTCGTCATCAATTAAAACAGCACCGAGCAAGCTTTTTTCTGCGTCGATACTTTGGGGTGGAACCTTGCCCGCTGGGATGTCTTTAGTTGCCATAACTTTACGCGTCTTGGACGCTCACCTCTTCTCCTCCACCCATAATAGCAGCTACCTTGGCGGCTTGGCTATTTTGGATCGGTGCAGATGCTGCGCTGGTCTCGATTACTACATCCGCCGCGCCAATTGCCTCAAGCGAGCTGTTAATCAGCGCACGATACTTCACATCATCGAGCTTTTTCTTGTAAAACGTGTTTTTGCAGTAAATTGTAAGTGTACCGTTATCAAAAACTGCATCACACTTTTTAAGCACGCTACCTAGTGCTACGTGGTGAGTCGTAACATAGCTCAATAATTTGCTCCACTCTAGCTGTGCTGAAGCATTTGGTTTATTAGGCTTCGGCTGAGCAACCTCTGGCTTTTTAGGTTTTTCTTCTTTTACTTCTGGCTTTTTGGGCTTCACAGGCTCGGTTGGTAGTGGCGCAGGAGCAGCGGGCGTCTTTGAAGCAGATGAATCAGAGCCAGGGTTAAACATACAGAGAACGGTGAGTAATTTCAATTCGGGGCTCGAACTTGCAGATATAGTCAAGAGTTGATCAAGCAAAGGGAGCAAGCTGGGAGATTCAGCGACAGAATTATGAATTTTTGCCACCAGCTGTGTAACTACAGTTCGCGCGGGAGTGCCGTTGTTTTCAAACTCTTTCAACATGCGTACTATTGCTGCTGTTTCACCCTCCACAGTGGCCTCAAGTAGTGACGTTATTTTAGCATCGGCTGCTAACCCAAAGCTTCGCTCTACCAACTCTACGGTAATACCAGTTCTTGGGTCAGCAAGACTAGCCAGTTGGTCGAGCATGCTTACGCTATCGCGAAAACTTCCGTCGGCGTGGGCGGCTATTAGGTCAAGTGCACGTGGGTCGGCTGAAATTTTTTCTTTAGAGGCAATTCGCTCAAGGTTTTTTACTAAGTCTGGTGCCGATGCGCGTTTGAAGTTGTAGCGCTGCGTACGGCTTAGAATCGTCTCGGGTACTTTGTCCAGATCGGTCGTAGCAAGAATGAACACTACATGCTCTGGCGGCTCCTCAAGCGTCTTTAGTAATGCGTTGAACGCAGGTTTCGAAAGCATGTGTACTTCGTCGATGATGTACACCTTCTTTGCTGCGCTTACAGGCGCCAGCTGTACCTTCTCACGTAAGTCGCGAATATCATCAACCCCATTGTTGCTGGCGGCATCGATTTCGATAATATCGAGATGAGTCGACTCGTCGCTGTACGGCAGTTGGTTTATTTCATGCGCGAGAATTCGTGCGATTGAAGTCTTCCCTACACCTTTTGGGCCAGTAAATAAGTATGCGTGCGCAATACGACCTTGCTTTAAGGCTTGAGCGAGCAACTCAGTAATATGTGGCTGCCCCACCACCTCATCTAATGAACGCGAGCGATACGTCCGATACAATGCTTTACCCATTACCTACTATTGTATCCCATAATAGCTCAGCTAGGTGTTGTAGAAGAGTTTGTTATTATATGGAAGATGAATCTTCCGCTTATTGCTAGTATTGTCTCGACGGCGCTATTTGTATTCAGTATGGGCTGGTACGTTCGTGATATAGCACGTGGCTTAGTAAAAGTGAGCGTTGCTACGTTTGCAGCGCTAGCGGTGGTTACCGCATCTCAGCTAGCCGCACTGGTGGCGGAAGGCTCTTGGTATCAGGTACCATTTTCTGCCGTGGCGATGACGGTAAATATAACTATTTGCGTACTGGCATTTCGTAGACGCACGGTTTACTTCAGTTCACTTGATAGGTTCGCACTGTTTGGCGCGTTCTTCGGCTTAGTTCTCTGGTATGTATCTGGAGATGCGTTGTTAAACATCTACATACTCACTGTCGTCATGCTTGTTTCGGTTATACCAATTGTTGTGAAGACCTTCAAGCACCCGAGTTCGGAAACAAAATTGCCGTGGCAAATAAATTTGCTTGGTTCAATTGTCTTAATGTTTACGATAGTATCGCCCGCACCTGAGGTGTGGCTCGTGCCGCTACGTCAACTTCTATTTTCTGGAGTGCTTAATATTGCACTGCTTAGAAAGTCATCGAGAAAGTAAACTGCAAACTTTTAGGTCTTACGGTCAGTTCGATTGCTACGCTTGAGAGTAAGTAGTACCAGGATGAATATTACGTATACTATCGCAAGTAGACCCCAAACCGTGTATGTGATTAACCACTGTAGGTCAGGCTCTAAATACTGGCCGTAGCACGTACCCGGACAATCGAGATCATTAAAATTTGTTGCGACATTCCTCCAAAATGCTTGGCTACAAAGAGTAAGAAATCCTCCAACTATGGGAGCAATTAGCACATAACCAACGTCGCTTATCCTTTTGGCAAGCCATACTATAGTACAAGCTACCGGAAGATATGCAATCAAGTGACCGAGAGTTGTTTGAAACAGTTGATAAGGAAAATTATTTTCGAGGTCGACACCGCCCATGACTTTGCCGAAGAGCAGAAGTGAAAACGTAGATATTGCTATCCACAAAACGGATAATACGACGATAGCTATTTTTTTGTTGGTTGATGTCATTTGCATCATATTTTACCACCTTCGCGGACGTAGCAGCGGCCACAAAGCGAATCGTACACAATATCGGCACCGTTTTCTATAGCCACTTGATCACCTTTAAATACATATTTTCCATTTACTTTGCGGGTGTTGAATTCGGCTTGAGAGCCGCAGAAGCACATGGTCGGGAGCTTCTCTATATTGTCGGCAATTTCAAATAATCGCTCACTGCCGGGAAATAGCTGAGTTTGGAAGTCGGCACGAAGTCCGTAGCAGATTACAGAAATATCGTGCTCTTTTGCCAGACGAAATAGCTGACTAATTTGCTTTTGAGTTAAGAACTGTGCCTCATCCACTAAAATACAAGCAATGTCTTTATACTTTAGTACTTCTTTTTCTAGATCCAACGATTCAGGTGCCATGATATCAACTGTTCGTCTATGCCCGCCGCGAGCAACCACCATGTTGTCGCCTTTTGTGTCGATGCCGGGTTTTATTACGATAACTTTTAGCCCACGCTCTTCGTAATTGTAAGCAGTTTTTATCAGAGTGTCAGACTTGCCGCTATTCATAGCGCCGTACTTAAAGTGAATTTTAGCCATTACCACTAACTGTATACTAGTTTACTTGCGGCGGTCAACTACAGCAACGTCACCCATAAGAGCGTATTCGATACCAGCGCCAGAGTTCCAGGAACTACGCTGAACGAGTGGCAAGTCGCTAGCTTTCATCGCCCATGCATCAAGAGCCTGTATCGTCCGCTTGAACCTACTATTCAAGGTAACCCTACTTACATCTTCAGGTAAATTGCCGCTACCGAATCTTCGAAGCTGGGCCGCCGTTTTACCTACGCGGACAGCCTGCACTAACGCATTAAATAAAAACATTCCATCACCATGTAGATGTGCTGACAATTCGTTCAAGGCGACGGTGGTGTCTGATGTAACTTCTACCAGCCTACCGACGCTAGGACAAGCGAGCTCTTCGGGTATAGGAAGGATATGTATATGTTCTAACCCTGTATCACTCGAAATAATTCTTACAAGCTTTGAGTAAGGAATGGGTCGGTAATCGCCTGGCACACCGTCGCGCTCAGGTATATCTTCATAGGTCCTTCCGGTCATGCATGCATTCTACTTGAGAAGCAACAGAGGAGCAAGCACGAGCACAAAAAGAGCCACCGAACTGGCTCAAGCTGAATTGGATTAAACCAATTCAGCGTGCTCTTTTCGGTGGCTGTAGCCACAACGGCGATGAGTCATCGCCGACCCCGTGCGATCGCTCGCTGCCTCCGCTTCGCTCGGTCGAGCTCGATGAGCGCGAACCCCATCAGCATCATCACGAACAGCTGCGGGATCTCTGCCCACGCGTGCTCGTAGACGCTCTGGCTAATCGCGAGGGTCCCCGCGATCGCGAGTGCAATCTTCATCTGCCTCCCACTTTCAATCGACGACAGTAGCGAAATTATATACTAATAAAACAGACAGGTCAATAATTCATACCTGTCTGTGTTTATAACTAAAGTGCTGCTTCTACTGCTGCCCAAGTTGCTTCTTGGTTGTCAGTAGGAACAATAATCGTGACTTGGTCGCCTACGTTGATACGGAAGTACGTTACGCTGGCAAGCAATATGCGGTATTCGTGACCGTTTGCCTCTACATAATAAGCGCCGTCATGCTGAGTGAGCGTACCAATTACTTGGGTTCGCTCTACTGGGCCGATTTGCTTGTAAATAAAGCTGCCGTCATCGGCAATGGTGAGCTTTAAAATGTCGCCTTCAACTAGCTTTGATTTTGAAGCATAGTTTGCTGGCACTGGGTATTCTTTGCCGTCTGGGCCGGCCATTTTTTGACCGTCGAAGACACCTTCGACGATTTTGCCGCTTACTTCTTCGCGGCTAGTTGATGGGGTTACGACATGTCCATCGTCACCTAAGATGCTCATTAGTAGCTCTTTGGCGGCGGCAATATTCGTCTCGGCCTCTTGTATGAGCGACCGGAGGCGTTTCACCTGTTTCTCTGGTAGTTCAGACATAATTCTCGCAGTTTCCTTGTCTGTTTTTAGGTTGTAGTATCACCTCATATATACCAATTCGCGGGGCGATAGTCAAGCATATTTTTATCCACAAACTTTTATGAGGTCACAAAAAAATCGTTGTAAAATAAAACACTGCCTTTAAAATAAGGCAGTGTTTTTGTAAACAAATGTGGTCGGTGAATGAGCCTTAGGCTAGTTCTACAGTTGCGCCAGCTTCTTCTAGAGCTTTCTTGGCTGCTTCTGCTTCTTCTTTGTTTGCCTTTTCTTTTACTGGTGCAGGTGCGCCATCTACGATAGCTTTTGCTTCACCAAGACCTAGGCCAGTGATTTCTTTCACAGCTTTGATAACTGCAACTTTTTGAGCACCTGCGTCCTTAAGGGTAACAGTAAACTCGGTTTTTTCGTCGGCAGCAGCAGCGCCAGCGTCGCCAGCAGCAGCTGGACCAGCTACAGCTACGGCAGCAGCTGCAGGCTCAATGCCGTATTCATCTTTTAGTACGTTCTTTAGTTCGTTAACTTCTAGTACAGTCAGACCAGTAAGTTCTTTTGCCAATTTAGCTACATCAGCCATAGTTGACTCCTTATATTCTTAAAATTAGTTTGCTTTGGCTTCTACGCCATCGAGTAGCGAGTGAAGATTGCCAGAAAGTGCGTTTGTAACATCGTGCACTGGTGAAAGTAGTTGCGCCACAACTTCTGCAATGAGTTGATCTTTGCTTGGAAGGCTTGCAAGTGCTTTAACCTCTGCTTCAGCAAGCGCGGCACCTTCTGCAGAAAAACCACCAGCGAGCTTTAGATCGCTGTGAGTTTTTGCAAATGTGTCGAGCACCTTGCTCGCCATTACTTCATCATCGCTTGAAAACGCGTAAAGTAACTGACCTTCAAGAGCTGAAGTATCGGTGTCTTTGTAGTTAGAACTGTCGCCCATGGCAACACGCACAAGCCGGTTTTTAACCACGATAATTTGTACGTCTGCCGCGCGTGCTGCTGCTCGCAATTCTTGCAGGTCGGCAACGCTAAGGCCAGCATACTGCGCAAATGCTACAGATTTTGCGTCCTTAAAGGCATCTTTCATTTTGGCAACCAAAGCTTGTTTCTTATCACGAGTAATCGCCATAAGTGTTCCTTTCTTTAGGTTGTTTTCGACCACATTGTTAATGTACTGACCTATGTAAAACAAAAAAGTCTTACACATGCCAAGACTTTACAACGAGAAATGAATTATATTCACCTCGGTAGCGGATTAAGTGCTGTCGCACGGCTACTGTCTTTGGTAATGTCTAACACAAATAGTAGCATGAATCACTACATATAGCAATAGAATTATTTACAAAACAATAAAAAAGTGCTATAATATTATGATAATGTCTGACACTGTAAGATTGTCACTTGAAAAAGTATTCGCCACAATGCCTTTTGATGAAAATCGGCTTGAACTTCCCGGCCTTCAAAAGGATGCCGAATTGCTAGATGCTGCGTTTAGTTTTTTTGATTTTTTGCCAGAAGATGACGATATTCGATGGCCACTTATTGCGACCTACGCAGCCGTTATGCACGTTACGCGCTTTTCTCGGCTAAACTTTGAAAATGCCTACAGAGCCAAATACCTATCGACTGAAGTTAGTTATCGGTCGGGTTATAAAACCACAATGAGTGATGAGAATAACCTTCAGTTGGCGAGGGCCTTAAGCAACCTAGCGTCTAAGGCTGACGTGCGAGACGGCTTCAACGATTTGATGGTCGCAGAAGGTAACCTAGATGATGATATTGAGCTGCGTCTTGCACTCACCGATAGACTCAGTGTTGACCCAACTAAAGCGATACGTGCCGTGACACCGTGCCCAGAAGCTTTGTATCAGTTGAGGCTATTTCAGGATGGCGAGTACATTGCACGTACGGGATTTAATATACATCGCGAAGCTGGTGCAAGAGTGCTTTCGATTGTAAATCTGCAGGGTGTGCCTGGTGCGTCAGCTAAATACGAGGCGTTCAGAGAGCGTTTCGGAAAACCCGCGTTTAATTACCTAGTTGATAGAGCACTCAATTTATTTGATGACGACACTGTTCAAAGAGGAATAGTTAATCCTAAGGGAAACACCAAACTTTATTGGGCTGCTTTTGAGGCTGAAGGAGTTCCCCATTTTCATGCAACGTACAAAGAGGCTATAGACTAGCAAAGACTGTCATTTATTACAGTTTTATGCTATAAAGGCTAGAATATGTCAATCAAAAGTCAACGGATAGAGCCAGAAGATTTTGCTACAGTTTTTACGTTTTGGCCAGACACCGAAGAACATGAATCTGTTAAAGCAGAGTACGTTGATCGAGTCACAAAGGCTGTTGCAGAGTTGCCTCGTCTCGCTGCTTTGCTTGAGATGCTACAAGAAGTTGCGGTTATTAGTGTAGACAAGCGCGTGGAGAAAGCCACAGCAATAGCACAAGAAAAGGCATATAACATACCCGACCGGGATGTAGCCATGAGCTCGGCGCTCATACGACTCCTCCAGCTGCACGACGACCAAGATGCTGCTAGGCGTGCCGTATATTTCAAGGGTGCTGAACAGCTACCGAGTGCAGAGATTGCTGCTCGTGTACGTGTTGGTGAGCGTAAGTTAATTAATGATGAGCTGGTTCGAGTTTGTCTCGAGCAATTGTCTACGGCCTCAACAGGCATGCGAAATAGTGACTCATTTCGGCACGACACAGGAATAAAAGTTGTGCGAACATTCGGCACTAGCCAACACCCAACGCACGCAGTACTAACCACTAATACAAGATATCGAACGCAATTCCATGGTAGCGAAAAGTATTCACCGCTGATTAGGGTGCATAGTCGTCAAGCCGGGTTGCTTAGAATAGACCGTGATGAGCTGACCCCAGAGGAACACACTGCTATTCGCCTGCTCGCAAACATTCGTGAGAATGTGCCGTATGGGGATGCAGATTATGAACCTTTTCGTCAGAGAGTGATGGATATAGTTGCTCGTGATGCAGAGCGCAGTGACACCGAAGAGCCCATGATTTATCCAGTTACTGAGTCAGTCTTTTTCAGTCGGCGTCAAAGAAGCAATTTCTAATATCTTGCTGAATATCTTCAATTGAGCGCATGGCACCGCTATCGTCGACGCAGTGAATCGCCACAAATTCGTTTGGGTATAGTCCGCATATCTCTTCAAAGTTCGCTTTGGCTTTTTGAAGATGCTCGGCGTCAGCTTCGTGGATGTCACGCTTTTTATCGGTGTAACTACGGGCGTCTTTTTTATCAACATTCGCCTGCATGTGCTCTGCCGGCATGATGAGAACAATACTTTTGGTAGGCACAGGAATACCGAGTACGCCATATTCGGTTTGCTTGGTTCGCTCGTAGAATGCTTTTCGTTCGGCTTCATCGCTAATCTTAGCACCTTGGTGCGCCAGGTTGCTTGCCATGTATCTATCGGCAATTACCACACCCCTTTCGCCATCTAGATGAGATTGAATATCGGCGCTTGCTGCGTAGCGATCGATGGCATAGGGCAATACGCCTAGGTCTGCGGGCACATCATTAGTTTGACCATATGCGCCGTTGAGATATTTTTCAACATAATATGCTGAATCTTCGCCATAGCGCGGAAAGCTGATTTTATAAGCATCGTAGCCGTTTTCTTCAAGATATTGACGCAGTAATTCTGCGTGGGTTGCCTTGCCGGAGCCATCGCCTCCTTCAATTGCAACGAATATGCCCACTATTTCATTCCCTCGCTAAGACCAGGAATCACCGGTGCTGGCACACGCTGGTCTTTAAAGGCACGAGGTAGCATCATCTCTGGCTTCCATGTAGCGATAAGTTCATCTAGATTGTCGGTGTGCTGGTACTTGCCACTCATACCACCACGACCCTCTGCGTAGCCGCCTTCAACCGGGCCAGTGTGGTGAAAAATCAACTGCCCTACGCGCTCGCCTACCGGCAATACCACACTTTCATGCATGTTTAGGTTGTAGATTTCTAGGGTGATACGGTTTATATAACCCGGGTCTACCCAGCCTGCATCGAAACATACTGCTACACCATTGCGACCCCAGCTCGAGCGGCTTTTTACTTCACAAGCACCGCCTTTGGCGCGAATACCGACAAATTCGTGGGTGTGGCCTAAGATACGCTCGCCAGGAGCAAGCACAATAATTGGGTGATCTTCTGGGATGTTGGCAAACAGCGGCTTATCATTCTTTTCGCACCATTCTTTGTGAGGAATGGCCTCGAGAGGACCTTTGAAATAGCGCGCCACGTCTTTTTCATCGAACGGATTATACACGCCCGTTGCTTCTGGTTGGAATTCTTGCTTGTAGAAGAAGTGGCCAAGCGTGAAATCAAGGCTTGCTTCTGAGATATGCGCATCGTTAAACGGCACGCAGACGATAGTGCCATCATCAATGGCCGTCCGGATTTCGGTGTTGCTATATACTCCCATAAACTTTTTCTATTGTATCACAGCGCCTTTTGTCTGTATCAGATGGGTATGCTGATGGGATACGCTTTTGATAACGTTGCCTGGAGCGCGGGCGTAGACAGAGTAGCCCTGGTCTTCGTATACGCCGAGGGTATGAATGAGCTCGTTACTTTCGCTAGCAGTTAATTCTTGCAAGGAAATAACGTGACGCTTTGGGACGACCATAAGATGTGACGCGACCGCTTGGCTATCCCATACCACGTAAGGAAACATATTTTGCACCAAGTAAAATTCTGTAAGCTCCTTCACAATCTGTTGGGGATTGTCGTTTGGCATCTCACAAAATGTACAAGTATTTTTATACTTTTTCTTAAACTTATCATATTCTACCTGGGTAGCATTGTCTCTCAGCTGCATATATCGGTAGTGTAGCATGCTAGAATGAGGGTATGAAAGCGATTGTGGTGGCCATGGACAAGAACAACGGCATTGGTGCCGACAATGATTTACTATGGCAGCGTGATTTGCCGGCGGATCTAGCTCACTTTAAAGAGCTTACAACCGGAAAAACTATAGTGATGGGTCGCAAGACATTCGAGAGCATTGGCCGGGCCCTCCCTAATCGTCAAAATATTGTGGTATCACGCCAACCGCTCCACTATGAAGACGTGACACATGCAAGTAGCCTTGACGAAGCATACGCGCTAGCCTCTCATGACATCTGCGTGATTGGTGGTGGCCAAATATATACTCAGGCACTAGAAGACATGGACGTTTTGTATGTAACTGACGTAGATGCCGAGTTTACGCAAGCTAGCGTGTTCTTTCCGGAAATCAACGAGCAACAATGGCACGAAACATCTCGTGAGCACCACGATGCAGATGAACGAAATAAGTATTCGTTTGATTTCGTTGTATACGAAAGAATCCACTAAACACTTACGCTTGCTACGCTCGGTTTTGATTGCTTAAATAGACCACAATGACCGAGCGCCTATCACCCACTCAAACAGAAACAATAGCCTTGCCAGAAGAGATTGATGTGACCTGGATTGCCGACTTTAATAATAGATTCGCTGTAACACCAGAACAACCTCGCTTCGGTATTAGTTTTGACACAGCAAGTTGGCTTGAGGCTCGCGATGACACACATCCTCCTCGTATGCACAAAAAGGTAGAGCCCCCGCATAGCTCAGCTATTCGCATCGAAGGAACGGTTCATTCGATAGTTTCACCGATGCTTCACCCACACCAATACCGGGATGCCCAAGGTCAAGATATTCCCTGCCTATTACTATTTGCCGCACGCACTGATGACGGCGAAGAGCTGCGTGAGCTACGCGAAGGTGGATATATTCTGGTAAGGCTTAGCGAAATTTTACGTGAACTTCAGCTTACTGAGCTACCTAGGATTTAAACAGCGATCGGTGCTTTAATGGCTGGGTGCGGGTCGTAGCCTTCAAGCTTGATATCATCGAACGTGAAATCATCGATGTTTTTAACGTCTGGGTTTAGCCACAACGTTGGCAGAGCCTTAGGTTCGCGTGAAAGCTGCTCGTCGACTTGCTCGAGATGATTAACGTACAGGTGTGTATCGGCCAATGTGTGCACGAATTCTCCCTGTTTTAAGCCCGTAACCTGCGCCACCATAGCGAGAAGGAGTGAATAGCTAGCGATGTTGAACGGTACGCCAAGGAACGTGTCGGCACTGCGTTGGTACAAATGTAAACTCAGCTTGCCATCGGCAACATAAAATTGGAATAAACTATGGCAAGGTGGCAAGCCGCCTATTTGCACAATCTCGTCAATTTCAGCTGCGTTCCAGGCACTTACGATAATTCGTCGACTATCAGACGTGGTTTTAATCATATCTATCGCTTTAGCGATTTGGTCTACGTAGCCACCCTTGCCATCTGGCCATTTACGCCACTGTACGCCATATACAGGGCCAAGGTCGCCCCACTTTTGGGCAAATTCGTGGTCGGTTGCGACATTCTGGATGAATTCTTTCATTTGAGCTTTCCATTCGTCCGAGTTTACCTCTGGAATTGGCAGGTTGTTCTTCTCAAGATACGCCTTGAACGGCCACTCGTCCCAAATGTGTACTTTGTTTTGCGCCAGATATTCTATATTGCCGGTACCTTGCAAGAACCATAGCAGTTCGTGCACGACTGAGTTGAAGTACAGCTTTTTCGTGGTAACGGCTGGAAAGCCATCTGCGAGGTTGTAGCGAACTTGTCGGCCAAATACACTAATCGTGCCCGTGCCCGTTCGGTCACTTTTCTTCACCCCATTGGTTTTGATGTCTTGCAGCAAGTCTAAATACTGTTTCATAGCTACCCTCTCGTTTCGTCTTATTATAGAGAACTAGCGTGCCATACGCTACCTGTAGTGTAGAAAATACACCAAATAACCATAAAAAGTATTGCTTTATATAAGCATGAAGGTTATATTGAAGGTATCGTAAGGGGACGGAACACACACACCGACGCAAAGTCAAAAATTCCGGTCGCACTGACGATGCCAGCGGTTGCGTTGCTCCCGGACTCGTATGAGGAACCCGGGGGCACGCACCGCTGCGAACCACCATCAAAACGAACACACTAAAAATACGCACCCGCAAACTATCGCGGGTGCGTATTATTTTGTTATACTTGCCTGTAAGCTGCGGGAGCGAGGAATTTTCAGGCGGTAGAGCGTCTGAGCTTCGCATAAGAGCCGGGTTCGGCTCGGCGATGACTGGTACTCGCTCTCGTAGCTACCAACTCCCGGTGAGCGCCCACGCGCTCCCGGGACATTCTGTTTATAGACTAGTTAACGACGTTTTCAACCTTGATGCCAGGACCCATTGTGGTGCTAACGCTGGTTGTTTTAACGTATGCAGACTTAAGACTTGATGGCTTCTGTGACTGTAGGCTGTCGAAAAATGCCTTAGCATTGTCGGCTAGTTTAGCTGCACCAAAGCTTACCTTACCAATAGCTAGGTGTACGATGGCTTGCTTGTCGACACGGTATTCAACCTTACCAGCCTTGGCTTCGGTTACTGCCTTGGCAACATCGGTGGCAACAGTACCAGCCTTAGGGTTTGGCATAAGTCCACGAGGACCAAGCAAACGAGCATATTTACCAAGCTTTGGCATATACTGTGGAGTTGCTACGAGGATGTCAAAGTTTAGCTCTTCTTTGTCGAGCTGCTTTAGGAAATCTTCGTCACCAACTACATCTGCACCAGCTTTTTTAGCAGCAGCGTGGTCTGGATCTGGAGCAAACACGGCAACGCGCACTGTTTTACCTGTTCCGTGAGGCAAGCTTACTGTTGCGCGGATGTTTTGATCTGCCTGACGGGGGTCTACACCGAGGCGTACATGCACTTCAACGCTTGCGTCAAACTTTGCAGGGTTGGTCTTTACGGCTAATTCAAGTGCCTCTGCAAGGCTGTATACCTTATCTTTTTCAAGCTGTTTCGCAACTTCTTGGTACTTTTTACCGCGGCGTTCGATAAGTGGTCGAGTAACTGGCTTCGGGCCTTTCTTTACGTGAGCAGTGGTTTCTTCAGACTTTGGAGTGGTGTCGCCAGCTTCTTTACGAGCTTCTTTTTCAGCTTTTTCGTCAGCTTCTTTCAACGCTTTTTCAGAGCGCTTGCCTGCTTTTGCAGTGTGAGCTTCACGAACTTCGTGGTGTTCTGCTCCAGCAATTGCCGCCTCAATCTCGGCGATAGTGTTTTTTTCGCTCACTTCGAGCTTTAGTTCTTTTGCTTTCTCAAGCAATTCGGCTTTTTTAGCCATGAGGGTATGATCCTTTCTGTGGTACAAACGCTAGTATCTACTAGCTCCCATCATTGATATGTATACTTTCATTATACTACAAAACCCTAATTTTGTACAGTTTAGTATATCGAGGAACAGGCGTATACTAGTAACAGAATGAGTTCACACACGTTAGTGGTGGTGTCTAATCGTCTGCCAATTTCGGTACGTCGTGTTGATGGCGAGCTGGTGTTTGAGTCTAGTAGTGGCGGGCTTGCTACAGCAATGTCGTCACTTGCTGATGAAGATCGTGTGTGGGTTGGATGGCCGGGTATTCCAGCTGAAACATTAACCGCTGCTGAAAAATCACATATCGCAAAAGAGTTTGCAAAGCACGGCTATTACCCTGTTCATCTTACGACCGAGCAGGTCGAGCTATTTTACGAGGGGTATGCCAATGACACGCTCTGGCCACTATTTCACTACTTTCAGGCTCATGCCAAGCATAAACGCGAGTACTGGCGAGCGTATCAAGTAGTAAACCAACGTTTTGCCGATGCAGTTGCGCGCGTAGCTCGTAGTGACGCCACGGTATGGGTGCACGACTATCATCTCCTGCTGTTGCCTGCGATGCTTCGCAAAAAAATGCCGCAGCTTTCGATAGGTTTTTTCCTGCACGTACCCTTTCCGTCGTTTGAAATTTTTCGCTTGCTTCCTGAGCGTGATGAAATTTTGCGGGGGCTCTTGGGCGCGGATTTGCTTGGGTTTCATGTGTATGACTACGCCAGGCACTTTTTAAGTAGCTGCTTGCGGCTTCTCGGCATGCAAAATCACCATGGTTCACTAGAGTATGCTGGGCGACGCGTGAAGGTTGATGCGTATCCGATAGGAATTGATTTCAAGAAGTTTACGGAAAGTATTCGACAACCTGATGCTCAAGAAGCGCTTGAGGCCTTGAATGAGGCATATGAAGATCAGAAAGTGATTATTTCGATAGACAGACTTGACTACTCGAAAGGCATTGAACAGCGACTAGAAGGCTTTTCGAGCTTTCTCGAAAATAACCCGAAATACCTGGGCAATGTGCGGCTTGTGATGGTTGCTGTGCCTTCCAGAACAGAGGTAGAAACCTACCAAGACCTGCGCGACCATATAGAGCTAATGGTGAGCCGTATCAACGGTACGTTCGGGACTACCGAGTGGGCACCAATCTCGTACCAATTTCAAAACCTTCCGTTTGCCGAGATACTAGCTTTGTATAACCGAGCTGATGTTGCTCTCGTGACACCACTTCGAGATGGTATGAATCTTGTGGCGAAAGAATTCGTGGCTGCAAAGTGTAAGCAACCTGGTGTATTGATACTTAGCGAAATGGCGGGAGCAATAGACGAATTACCGGAGGCGCTCAGTATCAACCCGAATGATGCAAAGTCTATCGAGAAGGCTTTAGTAAAAGCGCTTTCGATGTCTAAACTAGAACAGCGTAAACGGCTTGAAGCCATGCAAAAGCGTATTGCTGAATACACCGTAAGTGAGTGGAGCGCCGACTTCTTAAGTGATTTGCATGAAATACGCGAGGAAAGTGCTTCTACTCAGCGAAAACTGCTTACGATTGACCAAATAGATACGATTCGAAAACGGTTTACTTTGGCAAAAAAGCCGCTCGTGGTGCTCGACTATGATGGAACACTGCAAACGTTTAAATCTAGCCCGTCTACTACACTAGCTCGGCCTTCGGCAGACTTGATGCGACTACTTAAAACATTGCGCAAGCATGCCAACCTGGCCATTGTAAGCGGTCGTAAACAGAGCAGTCTTGACACGTGGTTTCGCGGAACCGACTTTATTCTCGTTGCTGAACATGGTGCTTGGGTAAAAACTGACGGTGCCTGGAAAAATACAGCGGGCTCTTTTGAATCCGCTAAAGCCTTAGCGCTCCCTCTTTTCCAAAAATACAGTTCGCGCACACCGGGTTCTTTAATAGAGGAAAAGGACTATGCCTTAGTGTGGCATTACCGTATGGTTCCACCGGATTTAGCCTATGTTCGACTGTCAAATTTAAAACACGAACTTGAAAGCGAGCTGAATGAAGATGAAGTGGGTATTCATAGCGGCAACAAAATTTTAGAAATTAAGCCAAAACACGTGCATAAAGGCAGAGTTTTGCGAGATTTAATTCGCGAACTTGCGCCAGATTTTGTACTAGCGGCTGGCGACGATTATACAGACGAAGATATGTTTGAAGAGCTGCCACGCGATGGCGTGGGTATCAAGGTAGGTTTTGGCGAAACAAAAGCTCGCTACCAAGTAGCGAGCGTTGAACAGATGATAGCGCTGTTGCGCAGTCTGTGTTAATCGGCGACTTCTACGCCCATTGAGCGAGCAGTACCAGCGATAACTTTAATTCGACCTTCTTCGTCGATTGCGTTTAGCTGGTCTTTCTTTGCTTCAGCGATTTCAGCTAGTTGAGCTCGAGTAATTTTGCCAACTTTTTCTGCATGTGGCTTGCCACTACCCTTTTTGATGCCAACTTTTTCACGAATCATGTCGTCTACTGGCTGGCCAAGGCTCTTCCAGTCGAATGAACGATCTTCGTATACTTTAACGTGAACAATCACGTCTTTGCCCATCAGGTCTTTGGTTGCATCGTTGAATGGATTGATGAAATCCATCATGTTGAGACCCCATTGACCTAGAATTGAGCCAACAGGAGGGCCAGCGGTAGCACGTCCGGCTGGAATACGTAACTTCAAGTTACCAATAACTTTTTTTGCCATCTCTTTAAATTTCCTTTCAGGTAATAAGACAAACCTACGGTTTTTCTCATCGCTCCGGGCACTGGCAAAGCCAGCTGCTCGGGCTGCTCTTTTCCCTATCTAAGAGCTTACTGCTAAAATTGTTGAAGCTATTTTGCAGTGCGTAACGCACTAATTGTATCAGCTTTGAGCTAATTCTTCAAGTGCTAGATGCGCTTCTTCTGGGGTTATATGACCGGCTTCTACCGCCGCGAATATTTCACGTTGTGCTGGTGTTGCCTCAGTCCATGTGCGTGGTTGACCATCGTAATGTGTGTCGGCTGCATGAGAACCATCGACGAAGTTTCGTTGAGCAGCCATACTTGCTTCTTGAGCGCGTGATGCTGCAAGGTCGGCATCAGTCCAGCCCATGTAGATTCCGCGAGTTGCACCACCTTCTGGGAATTGCTCGCTCATAACTAAACCTTCTTTACCTGCAAGGCGTCAAGTTCGACAGGTGTGTCGCGCCCAAACATGCTTACCATTACGCGAATCTTGCCCTTCATAGCGTCGATTTCAGAGATAGCGCCGTCGAAGCCCTTGAACGGACCGTCGGTGATAGAAACCACTTCGCCTTCAGAGAAGTCAATGTGGTGCTTAGGATCTTCCACGCCCATACGCTTTTTGATTTTGCTAATCTCAGCGTCAGACACAGGAGTAGGCTCAGTACCACTTCCCACGAAGCCAGTAACGCCAGGAGTGTTTCGCACGATGTACCAGGTTTCGTCGGTCAGTTTCATTTCAACAAGCACGTAGCCTTGGAAAATTTTCTTTTCAACAACTTTACGTTTGCCGTTTTTAATCTCAATTTGCTTTTCTTTTGGCACCATCACATCGAAAATTTTGTCGGCCATGTCGACGGCGTTTATACGCTGGCGAACACTTTCGGCAACTTTTTCTTCATAGCCACTGTAGGTATGCACGGCGTACCATTGGCGAGTAGAGTCGTATCGATTTTTTGACATTTCCTTCTCTCTTATTTCAATATTAATTCAAATACGTATTTGTAACCTGCGTCGAGTAGTAAAATAAACACTACGAAAAACGCAGAGAATGCCAGCACGGCGCCAGTAAGACCCCAGGTGGCTGAGCGACTTGGCCAGTGTACTTGGCGTAGCTCGAACCATGCACCTTTGAAATAGCCTGTAACCGGAGCGAGTAGTGTACCAACGCGTGTTTGTCGCTTTTGTTTAACGACCTTTACTTTAGCAGTCTTCGCAGGTGCTTTAGCCGACTTTTTTGCCTTTGAAGGCTTGTCGTCGGATGCGGCGATGCGAGTGACTGTCTCGGTTTTTGACGATGCTTTTTTAGCCACGTGTTGAAATACCTTTCCCAATTAAATAAATCTGCTTACTGCAGACTGTCAAGTACCACTATAGCTCACCACTGTTGATGAGTCAAGTGGTACAATAGTACTAATGATTATTTTTTGCTTGCTATTGCTATCGAGTGTAGCCTTGCTATGGGTAGTAGCTAGATTGCTTTGGGGCTTGCAACGATTCAAATTTCGACCTGCATTTACCCCAAATGATGCAGAACTGCCGACCGTTTCAGTATGTATACCAGCTCGTAATGAAATGCACGCTTTGGCGCAGTGTCTTGAATACGTGCTCTCAAGCGACTATGAAAAGCTAGAGATTTTAGTGCTCGATGATAGTTCAAAAGACGATACCTCACTGATAATACGCTCGTTTGCTCATGCAGGCGTACGCTTTGTGCCAGGCAAGGCACTACCAGAAGGCTGGCTCGGTAAAAATCATGCCTATAAAACTTTGGCGGAAGAAGCTAGTGGCGACTACTTGTTGTTTATGGACGTCGATACACTGGTGCAGCCAAAAACGATATCGCAGCTGGTTGGCCAACTTTTGGCCGCAAAAGTATCTATGCTGTCGGTGCTTCCACGGCGTGAAGATACTGCTAGAATGAGCGCGATATTCGGCTCGATGCGGTATTTGTGGGATATTTTGCTTGCGTTTAGAGAGACGCCTCCAGCGACAAGCGCGCTCTGGATGATTAAGCGTGAAAATCTACTAGCACTTGATAAAGGCCTAGATTCGTATGCTGCATCGGTTCGCCCAGAGATGCATATCGCTCGCTACTTACAAAAGTCTAAACAATATTATTACTTGATTGCTTCACATTCATTAGGGGTGCGCTACGAAAAGCGCTGGAAATCACAGGTCGCCTCTAGCGAGCGAATGTACTACCCTATGTTTGGCCATACAATCCCCGGGACGCTGTTTGCAGTGAGTATGCTGTCGCTTCTTTGGCTGCCATTTGCCGTAAGCGGGTACTTGCTCGCGCAAAATGATTCGTTGGCTTGGTTTGCGCTTGCTTTGTGTCTGGGGCTGTATGTGTGGTTTAGCGCATTTAGTCTTACAGTATATCGCGGCGGTTGGACAGTGTTCCGTATCATAGTGCTGCCGTATCTGCTCTTGCAAGAGATTACTTTGCTTATCTGGAGCACAGTTAGGCACCTCACAGGTACAGTTACGTGGAAAGATCGCAAAGTACACGCTCAGCCTTTGCATCCAGCGCATTATAGTATCGACGAGTAACGTCTAGTCTTTTTCAGCATCGAGACTGAAGCTAAAAGTAGATCCGTGGTTTAGTCGGCTCGTTAGGTCGATGTTTGTGCCGAGTTTACGCGCTAGCTTGCTCGCAACATACAGCCCAAGCCCTGTGCCGCCAGTTTCGCGTGTGCGGTAATCTTCTGAACGGTAAAATTTCTCAAATACTCGCTTCTGGTCGCTTTTGCTAATGCCAATGCCGGTATCTTTTACTGCAAAATGTACTACGCGACCTCTACGATGGATAGAAAGTGTCACGCTGCCTTCTTTAGTGTATTTGAGTGCGTTGGTAACAAAGTTTTGCAGTAGTTCATGTAAGTATAGTCGGCTGGCGTTGACGTGTCCTAGTTTCGTGCCCATCTCTAGATCGAAGTGAAGCTTGCGCTCTTGGCTTTCGGGCAGGTACTCATTGTACAGCTCGTGAGCGAGTTCGGTAACATCAATAGACTCGGTATCGTCTGCAACACCGCGCTCTGCTCGGGATAATGTACTTAGGTCGTTGATCATTCCGGATAAAAATAATACTTGTTCGTGGGCTTCGGCAATGTTTTTCTCAAAACTGTCCTTCTCTAGCCTATCACGTTCTAGCATAAGCTGAATATTGCTGAGGAGGCCTTCAGTAACCGCAATAGGCGTACGCAGCTCGTGGCTAACAACGCTAATGAACTCATCGCGTTCCTCCTCCAGGCTTTTCTTCTTGGTTACATCACGAGCTATAATAATAAACCCGTTTTTACCCTTAGTAGTTTGTTCAGCTTCGAAGGTACTGCGAATAGGCGCCAGAGTGAGCTCGATTCGCATCGGGTCATCTACTGAGCCCATGCGCAAAGTATCATCAATAGTGACGGCGTTGGTTCGTTTCAGGCGCTTACTGATATCTACGCGCTTACCGTCTTCATCATCCAATGCTAGTACTGAGTTGATGTTTTTGCCGTCAAGCATACTATTAGTATCGAGTAGGTTAAGACAAGCAGCGTTGTATAGCTGCACGACGCCACGATGATCAGTGCTTAGTACGGCATCGGATAGATTGTTCACTATTGTTTGAAGTCGGTTGCGCTCAATTTCTTCACGCTGTTTGCTACGCTCAAGCTCGGTACGTTCTTTGGCCCGTAAATAACTGATAGAGACTGCAGCTACCCCAACAAGAACCGTGCCTAGCACATTGAGTAGCATCATGCGGGCAACGGCGCCGCTGTGGTCATGAAAATCGATGTCAATCAGGCATAAGAGCGCTAGCGTGGTAACGCTAGCTACGAAGCCAGGTACACTTAAGTACAAGTACGCTAGTAGATACAGCAGCGCCCATCCGGAAAGAAACGCCAGCGAAAATCCAGCCACAAGAGCGATATACATAGCTGCAAAGGCATGGTTAACCACGAGTCGCGAGAGAAGCAAGAGCCGGTCTGACGTAGGGGTGATGTATTGGATGACCCCAAAGCCTATCCAGCCAAAACTTAACAGCAAAAACGGCATAATACCGGCAAAATGATCACCCGGAGCTAGATTGAGGGCTACTAATAGTCCGTAGAGGGTCAGAATGACCGGCGCAGCTAAGCCGACTAAACGCCCCACGTATAGCGTATGGTTATCTAGTTTTGCCTCACCCAAGTTCATACTGTGTTGTATTATACGTTGTTTTATATCGAAGGGCTATGCTCTTTTAGCTCCTTGCGGTGCAACCGATACTCAGGGTCACAACTTTCGACTATACGCCAAAATACGTCAGAGTGGTTCATTTGTTTGGTATGCGCAAGCTCATGAATAAGTACGTAATCGATGAGTTCGAACGGTAAATTCATTAAGCCGATATTGAGGCTTATAGTCCCCTTGCTGCTACAACTTCCCCATCGGCTGGTCGCATGCGAAAACCGAACTGATGAATATGAAAAGTCGTATTGTTCAGCGATATACGCCAAGCGTTTGGGCAAATAGTGATTTGCCTCTTTACGAAGTGCCGCTAGAACCGCCTTTCGAACTGGCTCTTGAAGTACAGGCTCATCAAGGCTAGTGCCGTCAGTCGTAGCAATAATTTGTTGGCCTGAGCGTCGTACCGACACCGCGCTTCCCTGGCGTACGTGCAAGCTGTGACTTTTACCGATAGACATGCCATCTTCAAGCTTTAGTCGAGGCTGGGCCTCAATTAGCTTTCTGAGCTCTTGTCGCGACGATGCGATCATGCGCTTTGCCATGAATAATGGCGCCATTGTCGGTATAGAAACACGCATGCGACCATCTGATGTAAGACTAACCCGCATGCTTCGAGCTAGTCGGTTTCGACGAACCAGAATTTCGCCAAATTCGTCGTCATGGATTGTCGGCATACTGCACCGCCTATCTTAGTACAATTTGATTCCGTGGTGGCGGCATTTGTGGGCGACTTGAGCTAGAGGCAGCAGCGCGAGAGGCGGTAAGGCGTTTTAGTACAATCTTCACTTGTGAAGCGTAGGTGTGTTTACCGCTAATCACCACTGCGGCCTCGCTCTCGTGAGGTGGGCTGAATACGCGTACCCGTTCAGCGTGCTCCATATCTCCGCTCATACCCTTTTTGATGCTGCGAGTGCGAGCGGTCGCTTCGTCGACTTGTACCCAAACAAAGACTGTTACGTAGCCGGCCGATTTCAATGCTTTGGCTAATTCAGTACGGCTCGTGCGAGAGTCAGTAAAAATCTCTAGCACGAGAGAGGCCTGAGTTTTTGTAAACTCGTTTAGCAAACGAATAATAATGTCATTGACGCCATTTTCATCTGATATAAATTTCTCGATTGTTTCTTGGTCGAGATACGGAGCATTAAAGGTTTGGGCAAACTTTTCGGCAAAAAAAGTTTTACCACTTCCCGGAATTCCAACCATGACGATAGCGTGCGGTTTCTCAAGACTCAACGACTTCATATGTAACAGTATACCAAATCTGTAAAACTACCGGCTAGTAATCTGAATCTCGCCCAATTTCTAGCAGCGTCTTTATTAGCTCATTCTTATCAAGGTGAGATGTCTGGATTTGGTTGTGCTGAGCTATTACATAGCCTTGGATAATTTGCTTCAAGTACAATGCGTCTCTACGGAAGAGTGCGTTAATTTCGTAATGATCGGTGGAGTTCATAACACGGCTAGAGATGGTAAGTGTACCGAAAAACGGACCTGTACTAGCTGTTACATTCAATACATCCTCAATACGGATACTTATTACTTCTGACGACCAGAAAAAGGTGCGCTTGGTGATAGTAATCTTGGTGCGATCAACGATTACTGTATCTGGGAAGACGTTTGACGGTAACACAACGGTACGAGCATAGGCTAGAATTTGATGTGTTTTTTCAACGATCTTATTTAAATTTTCTTTTGAATCAAGCACAGGTGTCATTTCAGTCCTGATTTCCTGTCCGAACAGTAGCTTGTCTGGGTGTAGTGCCGACACGTCTTGCTTTAAAAATTCTTTTGTCACATCAAACCCGCGTGTCGCGAACTTGCCCATTTTCCGGCTTTGCCGGATGAGAAGATCATAAGGTGAGAGTTTTGCACCTGGCATAAGGTCGTCGGAAATAGGCGTTGGGTTAATTGAATCTCGTTCGTCCATGCACTACCTCCGTTCGTAGTACTTTCATTATACTACATATGGCGCAGTCGGTGCAATGAAAAACACTATATTTGTTGTTTACTTTCAATTAGCCATAATGCTATACTATGTATAGTATTAAAAACCAGGAGGGATTCATGAAAGCTGCACGTATTTCAGAATATGGCGGACCAGAAGTAATATCAATCGAAGAGATTGCCGAACCAGGCATAGAACCCCATCAAGTACTCGTTGAGGTTCATGCCGCAAGTATCAACCCATTTGATGGCAAAATTCGCTCAGGCGCAATGAAAGACTATATCCCACTCACCTTGCCTGTTACACTCGGAGGCGACATTGCTGGTGTCGTAAAACAAGTCGGAAGCGACGTCACGGGCTTTGCTATCGGCGATGAGGTGTATGGCCAAGCAAATGCAGTGTCTGGAAGTAGTGGTGGTTTTGCTGAAGTTGCCGCTGCTGCCGCTGCGAATCTGAGCACAAAACCTAGCAATGTCAGCTTCGAGGAAGCCGCATCGTTGGTACTTGTAGGTGCGAGCGCACTACAAGCTATAAACGAGCATATAAAGCTGCAACCAGGCCAGAAGCTATTTGTTCACGGGGGCGCTGGTGGAATTGGAACCGTAGCAATTCAAGTAGCAAAACAAATCGGTGCCCATGTAGCCACAACCGCTACAGGTAGCGGTGTTGACCTAGTGAAGGCGCTAGGGGTAGATGAAGTAATTGACTACAAAACTGAAGATTTTTCTACAAAACTTGCCGAATACGATGCCGTATTTGACACTGTTGGCGGGGACGACTTTGCAAAAAGCCTAGGAATTTTGAAAAAGGGTGGCATCGCCGTCACCATGGCCGCTCAGGTAGACGAGGCGACAGCAAGTGAGCTTGGTGTCACTGCTATCGCACAAATGACCGCAACTACTACGGAAGTGCTCGATGAACTCCGAGCACTTGTCGAAACAGGCGTTGTTGCAGCACAAATTGATAAAACATTCTCGCTAGATCAGATTGCCGATGCTTTTAGGGCTAAAGAGGAAGGCTCTGTTAACGGCAAAGTTGTTATTGCTGTCGCTGAAGAGTGATCGCGTTCTTGTGGGTTTACAAAATCGTATTTTGTGGTAAAATATAACCGTGCAACTCTGCACCGACACTCGGAGGTACCAAATGCTGGGACGAGGACGACGAGGTAAGGCCCCCGGCCGACAGGATCGAGGCGGTTCAGCCGCTTCGAGCAATGGCCCCGGTTCCAAGAACCACGGATGGGCTGGCAAGGGGCCGAGCAAGCTGGCCAAGGGCAAGCCCCCTCCGGCAGGAAGGGGTAAGCGATGAGCATGACCAACCCGCGTGCGGGGAGGCGGCCGGGTGGCCGTGCCGGACGTGGACCGTCCGGGAGGGCTGGCAGAAGGCCTGCCGCTCCGGATCGGCTCGGACAGGTCGGCCCGCTGGACGACCAGGAGCCCGACGGTGACGGCGAGTCCTCGGATGAGGACAGCCCCGCCGACGAGTGATGACAGGGTGGTGGCCCGCGCCTGCGAGCCACCACCCTGCACTACAATTTCGTTAAATCCAGGATACGACAACTAACTTGTTGTCGTATTTTATTATCTATCCTAAAGGCATCTGCTGGTATGTGCGGCTTTAGACTTATGCTTGCTCGCATTTCCGATAGTTACTATTATGTAAACTAGATGCGTTCGACTAAAACAAAGCGCCTTGACATACAGGCACTTAGAGCTATAGCCGTACTCTCTGTGGTTCTATATCATTTGTGGCCGGGTAGGCTACCTGGGGGATTCATGGGGGTTGACGTGTTCTTTGTGATATCAGGTTATCTGATGACAAAGACACTTATGCGTGATGTGCACCCGGTGCTTACCGCGAAGCGCAAATTTCATGCACTTGGCAAATATGTCTCTGATTTCTATGCACGGCGCATTAAGCGGTTGCTTCCAGCTGCTTCAGTAACACTGTTGGCAACATTAGTGGCTGTCTATGCGACCGGTAGCTATGAGCTGATTATTAAAACGGCTCGACAGATAGGTGCTTCGGCTTTGTTTTTCCAAAACTGGCAGTTGGCATACGAATCTACAGATTATCTAAAGAGTTCAGAACCACCAACGGCTGTTCAGCATTTCTGGAGCCTATCTCTGGAAGAACAATTTTACTTACTCTGGCCCGTAATTCTTCTAATATTATTGTTCGCTACTGTTAACATATTTATCTTGTATAAAAAGACCAAAGTTGGTGGTGTTATTGCTCCCGTCATATTGCTAACGGTCGCTTCGTTTGTATATGGCTATATGCTAACTCAGACAGATCCTGCAGAAGCATATTTCTCAACACCGGCTCGAGTGTGGGAACTGTTGCTAGGGGCGGTGATCGCATTTATACCCGCTCTTAAGAATTATGATCTTCGTCTACTCCTTCCTTGGGCTGGGTTTGGCCTAATAGCCTATGCCCTTTACATGCTCGATGGAAGTAACTTTCCAGGATGGCATGCACTGGTACCAACGATTGGAACCGCGCTAGTACTTTACAGCGGGATTGTAACTAGCACCTCGCCCTTTTCTTTTAATAATGTGTTTAGCCTAAGCCCAATTCAAAAAATTGGTGACTGGTCGTATTCGCTTTACTTATGGCACTGGCCAATAATTGTATTGTTGCCTGTCTTTTTGAGAGTTGATTTAGATACACATCCGCTGGGAATGTTTATAAAAGTAGCAATTGTCCTGATATCCATTGCTATTGCATGGCTGTCGTACCGTTTTATCGAAATACCTCCACAAAAAATCGCACTGAAAAAAGGTTGGGTGTATGCACTCTTTGTCGCCACGGTCACTATAATCGCAGCAGCGAGTTACTCGTTGTCTTTAAGTACGGCCCAGGCCGCAAAAGAGCAAACAAACGAACTACACAAAGCGGTGATGAGTGCTAGCGAAAAGTGCCTAGGCGCAAAAGCGATAGTAAACGCCAACAAATGTCCGACGGCATTCGGTAGGATAGATCAAAAATATAAAAACATTGGTGCCTCCGATGATTTTTCACATCTCATTGATGAACGTGGAAAGCAATGTCCACGGTATGATCCAAAAGCGGCTGAAACATCGAATCCACGTGTATATTGCGATGTCGGTGATGTTACTTCAGACGAGCAAATTGCAATTTTTGGTGACTCACATGCGATGCACTGGATAAATGCATTTGACGAGCTCGGAAAACGAAACGGTGTTCGGTTTAGAGTATTTGCTACATACAGTTGTTTCATAAGCACTGAAAGCGTGTCTGATACCGTTTGTCGGCATCGTTTTGATTTTATAAAGGGTAGCGGAATGTTAGACAAAAGCAGTGCAGTCATCGTATCAACCTGGATAAGGTATAGCGCAGAGTTTCGACTTCAGCCTACGACTATGACCATTAAGCTGATTCAGTCTATGACTGATACCCCGATTTACCTATTAGAGGACATACCCTTTGCTGGACGTTTAGGCGGTCCAAGTTGTTTCATAAAAGGTTTTTCATGTAAGAATGACGTCAGGAATGCTGTTTCAGAAGTAAAATCTGTTTCGGCTCGGATTGAACGCGAGAAGGTGCTCGATAAAAAACACATCATACGAACAGATGATATGTTTTGTGATGGAAGGTTCTGCTATTCATTTATCGGGGGTGTGTCCACTTACTTTAATACCGTGGTTCAAAATCCTGAAATTCAAGTGGCAGGTAACGATCATCTATCTGCAAGCTACTCCTTTAGCACAGCTCAACTGCTTGAGACTAAGTTCAAGAAACTTGGCCTACTAGACTAATGAGACTAGATATAAAAATATGACTACTAGAAGGTAATCATATTTTTATGGCAGGACATACAGGACTTGTTTCGCAACCGAACTTTACCAGTTTTGGAATTTAACCTACCACTCGCCAAGGACATACTAGAGCGACACGCACTAGCTTACGACATTGAATAAGCGTAGCATAAGCCACGCCCTAACACCCCCCTACCTAGCAGTAGGGCTTTTTTATATACCAACGTAAACGCACTACCTACCTACATTTTTGTCGCTTTCAAAAAATGATTTGTTTTGCCATTTCACCCAACAATCACGAACAGAGGTGGACGTAAAATTTTCGCCCAACTTTGTTTTTTAGCACAAACAGAGGTGAGTATAACAAATAGTGGTTTTTGCCAACAAACTCTGTAGACTTTATTTACCTTGTTCGTTGCGGATATTTGTATTTGCAAAGCCACGTTTAGCCATAGCTTCGTCAAAAGTTTTGTCCATATAAAACAGGTCGCCAAGCCAGCCCATTAGTAGATAGTTGGCACTGATACTACGTCCAATAGCACCCTTTGCGTTACCGAGATACCAGCGGTTAATCGGTAGTATGAAACTACAAGCGGTTAGTATTTTGTATGTTTTGCGGTCTTTCATTTTAGACACTCCTGTTTAGTTGGTATAACCGTAAGAGTGTCTTAAATAAAAAGGGACACCGCCAACGGGTGTCTAGCCTGTTTGTTCCGCAAAGACCCTAAACTACGAATACCTAAGACGTACTAATAGCCACTAATTAACACTAATAAACCGCCCGTTACGGGCGTTTTTAGTTGTACCTTGGTGCTATGAGCAATCTGTCAGCAAAACAAGTCGCCGAGCAAGTCAGTCCTACTGACCCAATGCTACGTTTGGCTGAGTTACTGATAAGAATTGACCGCCGAGAAAGTGTAATTAAAGACGAGGACGATGTTAATGATAACCGAGATACAGATAACACCAGTCAAGCCGAATAACGGTCTAATTGGTTTTGCTAGCTTTGTGCTTTACGAAGCTGTTTATTGTAGCTCTGTCGGCATATACACAAGGCTCGACGGCGGTTATCGACTTACATACCCCACCAAGCAAGTTATGGGGCGTGATATGGACGTTTTCCACCCGATTAACAAAGAGCTAGGTTTAGAGATAGAAAAAGCGGTTACAGCCGTATACGACGATGTAATGAGGTTAAAAAATGCTAGATACGGTAGTGCTGTCGCTGGACATATCGGAGTTTAGGATTATGTCGACCCACTACGGTAGGTGGTCGCCCGATATAACTAACTACCTTAAACCGCCTTACGTAAAACTAGGCGGTCGCAAGTTTGCCGTCTCTACTCGAACACCTACACGAAACGACGAACTAAATGGTATCTACCTGCCACGTCTCAAGCTTATTAAATCGACTAGGACTGGTGGTTACTCTACTAGGTTATACGTAGAGTTCTCAGCACCCAAAATCGTCTTTAATAATAACTTTGATGAGTTAGCAGACAGCGACTTCGATAACGTCTGTAAACAGCTCTCGAAAGCTCTACGTCGCCTAGGCGTTGCTGTAGACAAAGAAACCATAAAGACAGCCCAAGTTAATACTGTACACTACAGCAAAAACGTGATTTTAACTGACGGCAAGCTGGCTAAAATGTTCGTCAGAGAGCTAGCCAAGGCAAACATCTCGACACGCCGTCGTAGCAAGATTAAAACATACGGCAACGACGGCGAGGCTATGTACTTTCATACAAGCAAGTGGGCGTTTGTCGCTTACGATAAGCTCGCAGAGTTTCGACGCTCACGAAATAATAAAAAGGAGCTACTGGAGAAAGACTACTATTGTCAGTTATCTCTCTTTGACGAGTTTACGCCAACTACACCGTTTGAAGTTATACGACTTGAAGCTCGCTATACTGACCGTAGGACTATCAAAACTAACCTAAAGCGAGCTGGAGTAACATTTAGCGAGGAGCTGACGTTTATTGAGCTATACTCCGAGGACACAGCAAAAACGCTACTACTTTATGAGTTGAGACAGTTAGAGACAGCGACACCCGATATTCTATCGACTGAGCGAGACTTAGACCGCTTTATTGAGAGCCTACTAGCTAACCACGCCAAGCCCGACCGTATCGTTTATGCTGTCGGTATCAAGAAAATACTGGAGCAGTATGGCAGTCGTGGGGCGAGGTCAAGGATACACGCTAGCTCTAGCCAATGGTCGAGACTAATAGCTAAAACAAATAGCCTTGGTTTCACTCGTCAACATAACAATACGACAACCACGATACGACAAAGTATCGAGGCGTTTCGTCGTGTCAAATTAACTAACTATAAGGAGTAAATAGTATAATGAAAACAATGAAAAAGGATAGCGAGGTTAAACCACGAAAAGCGATAATTTTCGCTCGTGTATCGACAGCTCGCCAAGAGAAAGAGGGCTTATCACTCAAAGAGATACAGTTACCTCTGGCTTACGAGTACGCTAAAAATCACAATATCGAAGTAGTTGCCGAATATGCTATTAGCGAGACTGGTAGCGAGTACAAATTACGAGCTAAGTTCAACGATATGATTGCTTTCGTAAAACGTCGCAAGGATATTACCGACATAATATCGTTTAGAGTAGACCGTATCACTCGTAACTTTAAGGACGCTGTCGCTATCGACGACTTACGTACAAGTTTTGGTAAGAATATACACTGTATTGACGACCGCCTAGTTTTGACAGAGGACAGTACTTCAAACGACATCACTCAATGGGATATGAAAGTGCTTTTTGCCAAGCAGTTCCTCAACCGAGTTAAAGAGGACGGCAATAATACTAAATACCGTAAGCTGGAGCGTGGCGAGTTGCCTTGGGGTACGCCGTATGGCTACAAGCACCATACTATCAGCCCTCAAAATAAAACTGTTATAGCCGAGGATTTTAAGGCTACTATCGTCCGAAAAATACACACTCTGTACTCGACTGGTTCTTACTCGTTGGAGACGCTAGCGAGAGCTATAAACAAAGAGTACGGCACTAAGTTTTATAAAAGTTCAATCCACCGTATTCTGACCGACAAGTTCTATGTCGGCATTATGACCGATAAAAAATCAGGCAAAGAATACCCTCATAACTACGAACGACTGGTCGGTTTTGATATGTTTGAGCTAAACCAGCAAATCATAGAGGGACACAACGTAAAACCTCGTAAATATGCTGGCATACCGTCAATCTACAGGGGTTTAATGCGTTGTAGCCATTGTGGTTGTACTATTACGTCTGAGCTAAAGAAAAAGACACAAAAGAACGGCGTTAAGCGTGAGTATATGTACTACCACTGTACTAATAAAAGACGTCAACACACCTCGCCAATCCAGTACATTAGCGAGAAAGAGTTAGACGGCGTGTTTAAGTCTCTGCTCGACAACTTTGCCAATATACCAAAGGACGAGATAGAGCGTATCAAAGAGACGCTAAATAGCACTCACGACGCAAAGAATAAGTTTCAAGACGACCAACTCTCAGAGCTTAACGTCAGGCGGTCGCAACTGACGGCTCGTATCCGTAGGACATACGATATGCTTGCTGACGGTAGTATTACCCCAGAAGTTTATGAGGAAAACCGTCAACGTTACGAGGACGAGCTAAATGATGTTAAACGAAAAATCGACCGTTTAGATACAGCCGACAAAGAGTTCTATATTACCGCCTCGTATCTGTTACGATTGTTCGAGAACGCTGGAAAAATCTACGAGGTTGCTGACGAGGACGAAAAACGGCAAATTATCGGTTTGATAAGCTCGAACCTCGAATTAGATAACAAAAATCTTGATTTCAATCTAAAAGAACCCTTTGCTACAGTCCTAAAACTAGCTAAGAGTTCTTTATGGCAGGGGCACGTGGAATCGAACCACGATCTAAGGTTTTGGAGACCTTTATACTAACCGTTGTACTATGCCCCTTTACGATGAGTTATTGTAGCAAATTGACAGATGAAAAGCTACCGTTTGGCCATGCGAACTGCTCGAGAAAAGCGGCGTTCGGCCACTTCGTCTGCCCAACGAGCAATTGGTGGCCGAACCATCAGACGACTAGCTTTCGGCTTCTTTTCATCGCTTGATTCAAGGCTACTAATGAAGTACTTATCGATGAGCCAATCTCGCCCAGGTGCGACCTTTGCAAGGACGGTAATCCTCCATACGCCTTCACCCCACCTCTCCGTAGCAGTAATCTCAGGTGGTTTGACTAGCATAGTCGGGCCAGTTGGTAGCGTTTTGATCACTCGACTCACAAAAGCCTCCCCTTTTGTCTCGTCACTTACAAATACGTCTACGGCCATCGTGCGAACGCCGTTTGGGGTTACATGTACAGCACTAATTTGCTGGTTGTGTATCCAAATAACCTCGCCGCTAATACTTCGAAGACGCGTTGAACGCAGTGTGAGGCGTTCTACTACGCCTTTTACGTCCCAAAATGGCTCTACCTTGATGTAATCTCCCACATTGAACCACCGTTCGGCAATCATCGTGGCACCAGCAGTGATGTCTCGAAGTAATATTCCTAAGGTTTGTCCAGCAAAAACAATGAAAAATGCACTTGCTCCGATTGCCGCTGCTCCGCTACCACCGATTTGCTGGCTAGACTCAGGACTAAGCACTCGCCATGCTACATACGCGACTACTGCAACAATAAGTGCTCTTGCGATAGCCACGAACACTCCAAGATAGGTCTCGACTTGTCGAAGCTTTACTGCTTTTACTTGATCAGTCTCGCTGTCAGACTGGATCGCTACCTTTTGCGCTACTACGACGATTGCTTTGGCAATGAATTTGCTGAGCCAGTACGCAATTACAATACAAACAATGAGTATCAACACTGAGCGATAAGCATTAGGTTGTGAAAACAGCTCAACTACTTCGGTGTAGCTGGCTTGAAGGAAATTTACACTTGAAGAATTTTGCATGATTACTATCATACCGCACCCTCGACGCTAGGGCTAGGTGGATAACAGATAAAAATTCTTTACTCGAAGTGTTGTAAAAGCATAAGCGTTGGGTCTATAATGAAAGCAGAAAATACCAAACGGTCAAAAAGGAGTGGGTAGACTACTGGTGAAGTAGCCTACAAACAAACAGATGAATATATTAATGTTGGGCTGGGAGCTACCTCCACACAACAGCGGTGGCCTTGGCGTAGCCTGTTACCACATGTCAAAGGCTCTTGCCCTCAAGGGTGCCAGTATCGACTTCGTCGTCCCTTACAAAGCTACTCATCCTGAGATTGATTTTATGCGTATTCACAGCGCTACCCCGCTTTCTCCCCTGCATCGCTACGGCATGGGAGCCTATGACAGCAAGTTTTTTGAAGAATCTTTGCTGGGTGGTGAAGAATTGGGAGATGTTCGTGACATCAGAGGCGTTCAGCGTAAATACGTGCGCTATGTTGACCAATTGCTTGATACAGTTCAGCCTGATGCAATCCATGCGCATGATTGGCTAACAATAGAAGCCGGCATGCATGCCAAACAGAAAAGCGGCGCCCCATTAATCGTCCATGTTCATGCTACCGAATTTGACCGTTCCGGCGAAGAGTATGGCAACCCGGTAGTACATGAGATTGAATATCAGGGATTAATGATGGCGGACAGGATTATCGCTGTCAGTAACATTACAAAAAGCTTGATTGTGCAGCGCTACGGAATCCCTGCTGACAAGGTAGAGGTTATTCATAATGCGCTTGATGTCGATAGCTTTGCAAACTACACCTATGATGATTCAACTTACCGATATCTCGAGACTCTAAAGCAAGAAGGCTATACAATTGTTGCTACGGTGACTCGGTTTACTATTCAAAAAGGCCTGACTCACTTCCTTAAAGCAGCCGCTCGCGCATCTGAAAAGTACGACAAGTTCGTATTTCTGCTGGCTGGCGATGGTGAGCAGCGTGATGAGCTGCTACGCCTGAGTGCAGATTTTGGTATTGCCGATAAGGTAGTCTTCACCGGATTTGTGCGAGGAAAACAGTGGCGAGATGCCTACAGCGTGGCAGATGTATTCGTGATGAGTTCAGTGAGCGAGCCGTTTGGTTTGACCGCCCTCGAGGCAGCACACCACGATAATGCAGTAATTGTGACAAGACAATCTGGCGTAGGCGAAGTACTACACAGTATTTTTAGGTACGATTTTTGGGATACGGATGTTTTGGCTGATCAGCTTGTTGGCATTGCCGCTTCTCGAAGCTTGAAATATGAGCTTACTCAGTCTGTCAAACACGAATATGCTCGTATCTCGTGGGCTTCTGTTGCGGATCGGTGTTTGCAGCTGTATCAACGTGTTAAAGAAAAGGCGTACGCATGAGTAAACGTGGCGTAGTGCTTTATCTGCATGTGCATCAACCACTTCGCGTGCGCAAATACAGTATCTTTGATACGGCTACGAACCATGATTATTTCTCTGACCCAGACTTTGCTTCAGAGCGTAACAACCAAGCAGTCTTGCAAAAAGTCGCCGATAAATCATATCGTCCAATGAATGCCCTGCTTCTTAAGATGCTGCAACAACATCCAGAATTTAAAGTTTCCCTTAGCATCACCGGTACATTTATTGAGCAATGTGAGCAGTGGGCGCCAGATGTACTCGATAGCTTTAAAGAACTTGTGCGAACTGGACGTGTAGAGATTGTGTCTGAAACCTACTACCACTCGCTTGCCTTCTTCTACAGTCGAGATGAATTTGAGCGTCAAGTAGATACCCATCGACAGAAGATACGAGAGTTATTTGGCGTAGAAACGTCGGTATTCCGCAATACCGAACTAGCTTACAACAATGAACTGGCGCAGTGGGCTGAAGGATATGGCTTCAAAGGCATTCTGGCGGAGGGTTGGGACCCGATTTTAGGCTGGAGAAGTCCGAATTTTGTGTATCGACCAGAGGGCACTCAGAATATCGGCTTACTACTAAAGAATTATCGACTAAGCGATGACGTAGCCTTTCGCTTTAGTAACAAGGCGTGGGAGGCATGGCCTTTGCATGCCGATACTTATCATGCATGGATGGATGCATCGCTTCAAAATGGCCCAATTGCGAACCTTTTCATGGACTACGAAACCTTTGGCGAACACCAGTGGGAAGACACTGGCATATTCAGTTTCTTTGAAGCATTTATTGGTCAATGGCTCTCTGACCCAAACAACACCTTCTACACTGTTTCAGAAGCGGTGGATGCCTTTGACGCTCAAGGCGAAGTAAGTATGCCCCATACCGTAACCTGGGCCGATACGGAGCGAGATTTAACCGCATGGCTGGGCAATAGCATGCAGCAAGAGGCTCTTAGGCACCTTTACGACCTCGAGCATGATGTCATGCTGACCAACGACATAGATTTGATCGGTGATTGGCGACGTTTGCAAACCTCTGACCACGTGTACTACATGTGCACCAAGTGGTTTAATGATGGTGATGTCCATGCCTACTTTAGCCCCTATGAATCACCCTATGATGCCTTTTTGTACTTCATGAATGCCGTACGAGACATCCGCTGGCGGGTAATGACTCACGGAGGTTTTTATGGCTAGGCATATCGTACTCTCGAACGGCGAGCTTCATGTAGGCCTGAACGTGTACGGCTTGGTGCACGATTTTTATTTTCCGTATGTTGGGCTAGAGAATCACTCGGCTGAAAAATCTTTACACCATCGCGTTGGTGTATGGGTAGACGGTACAATAAGCTGGCTCGACGATGCCGACTGGACGAGAACTACCGTAATGGCCGAAGATGCATTGATAGGTCATATGAGAGTTACTAACGAAAAACTCGGTGTACTTCTTGAATTTGATGATTGTGTTGACGCGAAAATGAGCGCATTCTTAAGAAATATTCATGTGGTCAACTTGCACGAGGAAAGCCGTGAAATTCGTTTATTTATGCATCAAGCTTTCGCGATTGGTGATAGCCGTAGCAATACCGATACCGCTCAGTATTTACCCGATAGCGAAGCTATCTTGCACTACAGAGGCCGTCGTGCGTTTATTATTTCAGGCTCTACTGATGAATCGGATGCCTTCGATCAGCACTCCATCGGTATCTTTGGTATTGAAGGCCGTGAAGGTACCTACCGCGATGCGGATGATGGCGAGCTACAAGGGAGCAATGTTGAGCACGGGCGGGTTGATTCAACGGTACGTTTTAGTGTGACGGTAAAAGGACATTCCTCTGCACGTGTGCACTACTGGATAGCTGCCGGTACATCAATGAGAGAGGCGCTATACATACATAAACAGATACAAGAGCAGGGCCTGGGCACCCGATTACATGAAACGCACACCTGGTGGCAAGAATGGCTAAAGCCGGCTCGCAAGATTAGCGAGTCGCTACCAAAAGAACGACGTCATCACTTCTTGCAAAGTGCGTTGGTGGTGAAATCGCACATTGATAAGCGTGGAGCGATAATTGCTAGCACCGACTCAGAGATGCTGAACTACTCACGTGATGCATATGCCTACACATGGCCACGCGATGGCGCCTATGCATTGTGGCCACTGATACGCTGTGGCTACATCGATGAGCCACGTAGGTTCTTCGAGTTTTGTCGCCGCGGGCTACACCCAAGCGGCTACTTGGCACACAAATACCAAGCCGATGGTGCAATTGGCTCGAGCTGGCACCCATATGTTCACGAAGATGAAAGTGCTCCCCCTATCCAAGAGGATGAAACCGCTCTAGTGCTATTCATGTTTGCACAGTTTTACCACCTGAACCCAGAAAAGAAACTACTCAGTGAATTCTACGATACTTTTGTAAAGCGAATGGCTGATTTCGTGGCAGGCTATATTGATGAAACGACTGGCTTGCCTCGACCATCATATGATTTGTGGGAAGAGACGTACCTAACGACCACGTACACCACTTCTACTGTGCATGCTGCTCTGATTGCTGCAGCTGAGCTAGCCGAGATCATGGAAGATTCCGACAGCGCTGTGAAATGGCGCGCTGCGAGCGAAGATATTCTTCAAGCCGCTCACAAGCATCTATTTTCTAATGAGCGTCAAGCGTTCTACAAAGGCATCATGGCCAAGGAGCACGACATTACGCGCAACGACACCATCGACTTATCTAGCTTCTTTGGCGCTTTTATGTACGGATTATTCTCTGTCGAGAGCGAAGAGCTCATGAAGACGTACGAATCTATACAGCAGGTATTTGGTGTGTCAGATGATAATCTTGCAGTGCCACGCTATGAGAACGACAACTACCAACGTAAATCACCCGACATCAAGGGTAACTACTGGCACATTACTACCCTTTGGCTAGCGCAGTATCTCATTGAGCGGGGCGAAATGGAGCAAGCGATGAAGCATGTCGCGTGGGTTGAGTCGCATATGGGCCCAACTGGTATGCTAGCCGAGCAAATTGATCCAAAAACCGGCGAATCGCTCTCTGTATCGCCTCTAGTATGGAGCCACGCCGAATACATGGCCACATTGCTCGACACTATAGCGGAGCAACCGCATGAAACGTAGGCTTCAAGCTGTTGGTCGAACTCTGCACCCTGCAATCTATTCTTTGACGCCCCGCCACTTAGTTGGGAGGAATGCAAAACGAAAGCAGCTTGAACTATTTGCCGACAAAGTAGGTATGGTGTATTTTGGCGGTGTCAGTCAACAGAGCGATGAGCACCATATTGTACGAGGCCTGACCGTTTCAAATAAACATCGCGATGATCATTATTGCGTCGGCACCTATCGAACGTATGATGTCATTTTCGTCGAGCGTACTGATACAATTCTCACTAATCATACACACACGTGGCACATATTTGAGATTGATCTAAAGTCTAGGAACGACGTACCTCACATGTTTATCGGTTCTGGAACGCATGGCCTTGGTTTTCACTCACTGCTAAAAGCAAAATACCCAACCCTTACACCGGCTCCGTTAAACACACTTGCAAAGTACCCTGATTCGTTTACACACAACTTCGACCTATTTGTCACCCCTAGTCATGCTATCGCTGCGGAGCAAATTATAGACACGAAGGTGGCCGAACTAATAGGTACACACTGCAAGGGCTTAGTATTTGAAATTACCCCAGATTCGGTATTTGTATATTCAGAAAAGCCACATCTCAGCGAATCATTATTAGAGACTATGCTGGCGAATGGTGTTTGGCTAGCCAATACCGTAGACGAAACAAGCCGACTGATTTAGCCGGCTTGTAAGGATATTCTGTTCGATTAGCTCTTTCGAGCTTTTACTTCGTTTCGACCAAGGTTTTTCTTGGTTTCGGTGTATACCGCGTGCTTACGAGCAATTGGATCATATTTCTTGATCTCAATCTTATCAGGGGTATTCTGCGTGTTTTTAGTGGTGTAGTATGTTCGGTGACCACTTAGTGAGCTCACTAAACCAACCAATTTCCGCTTTGTATTCTTCTTCGCCATAGTTCTCTTCTTAGATTAATATTGTAACTTATTAATATTGTAGCACTTTTTAGAGTAAAACACTAGTAGCTAGCTAGTTTTAATCCAGAAGCGCTTCTTGACTGCTCCATTTGGCTCAGTGCGTGAATCTTCGTACACGCCCCCGAGTTTAAGGATAACCCGTTCGGATGCCACATTTTCTTCGTCGCATGTTACCAATACATCCGAAATTCCTACATCGAACGCTATTCTCAAGCATTCCGTCAGCATTGCTGACGCATAGCCTTTCCTGCGCTCCGTCGGACGCACGCTGTAGCCAATATGTCCGCCAAAGTCCTCTAGGTAGGTGTTCAATGAATGCCGCAACTGGATTACGCCCACGAGGACGCTATCTGAAGGTCGGTATGCCAGATACTGCGTGGCTTTGACCAGGTCTCGTTCTTGTGACCCTTTCTTGTTTTCTTCAACATGCTCAAGCCATTCTTCGAATGTGTCATACGTACCCAACGCACCCGAGCCAGGAATGTGAGACGATTCTCGTATAAACTCTTGACGGTAGTCCCACACAGCGGCTTTATCAGAGATTATTGGTTCACGTATGAGAAGTGTTGCGTTAGTTTTCATATCAAAATGGAGCCACGATCGGGGATTGAACCCGAGACCTCATCCTTACCATGGATGCGCTCTACCAGCTGAGCTATCGCGGCAAACGTATTTTAACCTCTGTAAATTGTATCATTCAAGGCCTGGTTTATCAACCGCCGCCTTGTTTGTGAACTTCGGTTTTTTGCTGTACGTTCGACAAGTCTGCTTGCTTCATGCTCTCGAAGTATGCCTGGAGATCTAGCTTGCTGTACTTTTCGACGAGCTTGTCAGGAACAATGAACCATAGCTTGGTTTTACCAAGCAGCGCTTCTACAGTGACGTCAAATAACTCGCCCTTATAATAGCTTTTTTGCATCTTGAAACGATTACCATTTGGCAAGGACATGACTTCACAGTCATACTTGTAGTCATCATTGAGGGGGGCTTCCGTCTGACACACCGCAACGATTTTTGCATATTCGCCGGCTGCTTCTTGGTACACCTTCAAGTTGTCTGGTTTGTATGTAATTTGGTACGAATAGTGTTCGTAGTCGAAGGATGCTTCTTTGATAAGTACAATCTTTTCCTCGAGACTAGTGTTATCAGCAAGGAATTTGGTTGGTTTGTAGGCCACAAAACCTACATCGGCCAAAGGAGCTGTTTTTGGCTTCTGAAAGGTCATCAGCACAAACATCAATATTAGCATTAGCCCAAGCACAATAACACCAAGACTAAAGACCGGGTTATGGTGCTTGTGTGTTGGCGGCAAACTTCCCATCTACACCTATTGTAAAGTGCTGGCGTAAACTTCGCAACTGTAAACATGAGCACGATAAATCGGTAGTGCCTACAACCTAAAAATTGCTCAACCAACGTTAAGCAATTTTTGTGGTACCGGAGGTAGGACTCGAACCTACGAAGCTAAAAAGCGGGAGATTTACAGTCTCCTGTCATTGCCACTAGACGACTCCGGCAAAATAATTGTTAAAACAAAATCTGGAGCCGCTTCACGGACTCGAACCGTGGACCTACTGTTTACAAAACAGTTGCTCTAACCAACTGAGCTAAAGCGGCATACCTGCTCTTAGCAACTGATACTTGTCAAATTCAGTTGGTTAGAGCTTGCTGATTGATAAAACTCGCCATTCGGCTCAGACAGCAACTGAGCTAAAGCGGCATACCTCAAAACATTGTATCTGAAAGAGGTATGATTTACAAGGGTTACATTACCACTCGGCGCGGTTGTTTTACCTTACGAGCTTCGCCTTGTGGGATGATCATTTTTGCTGCTTGCTCTCGCAAATTCGTCGCCAATTCTTCTTGGCCGGTACGCTCGTACGCATCAGCAAGTATTGTAAGCGTCTGCGGATTTTTCTCTAGTTCCATAGCTCTCTCAAGCGAGGTAATCATTCGTTTGTCGTGGCCTAGCTTTTCCTGTACTTTCGCATAGGCGATGTGACGTGCCGCCAAATCTTCTTCCATGGCGAGTGCTTGTTCAAACGCCAAGGCGGCCTTTTCATACACCTCTGTTTCGTAATAGATTAGACCAACGTTATGCAAGCTCGATGCACTCGGCTCTAGGCTCTGAGCAATCTCGAAGCACTCAATTGCGTCGTCATATGCCTGCTGCTTTGCATACAGTATTCCTAAACGGTTGTAAGCAGTTGCATTTCGCTCATCTACTCGCAAAATAGTTAGCAATGCCTTCTCTGCACGCAGGTATTTCTTATCATGCAAAGATTCTTGAGCAATTTCCCAGAGTTTATCAAGCTTCTCAGATATTTTCGAAGGAAAATCAAGAGTTACTTCATTGATGGTTTGTCGCTGATAGAGAGCCCACGCGCCTAGCATTGCAAGTAATAAGATACCGAGCATATAGTGTATATTATACCACGCTAGCTGCTATCTGTAGGCGGATGTTGCCATTGGCTTCAATCGCTTCTTTTAGCTCAATTAGCTTTTCGATTCGAAGTATCGAAGATGTTTTTGGCGACGATACGACTAAACGATCCATAACTGTGAGCAGCCGAGCGACGAATTCAAGACATTGTGGCCGAGTGGCGCTGTATTTCAGTAGTGTTTTTAACTGTGCGTAGCTGTCGCCTGAAACAAACTGCTTTACATCTTCAATCTGTCGACTCACTTCTTTGAAATAAGGTTCGTCTGAGGCCAGTCGAAACAGTTCTGCGGGGTTGCCCTCTGCTACAAAGAGCATCTGTCGTTGTTTAGTCTCGTCTGTCTGACCTAAACTTTGCAATAATTCCCTACTCTGGCTGATGGTAATAGGCGGAACGACCATCTGTTGGCAACGTGAGCGCACCGTGGTTAAAAGTTTGTCGGGCGAATGCGTGGTTAAGATAAAGTGCGTATTGCCTGCCGGTTCTTCAAGTAGTTTTAGAAGCGCGTTTTGTGCTGGAAGCGACATCGTATCAGCGTCATGAATAATAACAAAAGTGGCAGTTTTGCTCTTGGTTTTGGTTTGCGTGTACAAATCACGGATTGCTTCTACCGATATACTTACAGCCGTGCTCGACTTTGAGCTAACTGGCTGTACAATGTGCTCTAGCGTGCCCCATTGGTCTGCAGCATACTTCGCTAGGTGCATCAAGCCTCGACCACGTGGCCCACTCAGCAATACAGCCTGTGGAGGTGTTTCCGATAGTGCACTCAGGCTACTCGCTAGCGAATCGGCGATATATATCACTGGCCGTCTACCTTTTTGTCAAATTCTGCTGGTACTTCAGATACAAATGTCGTACGCTTACCTCCAGGCAGAGTAACCTCTAAACTATGCGCGTGTAGAAATAGACGCTCTGCAGCTTTTCCGTATACAGAATCGCCAGCGATGGGTGTACCAATATATTTCATATGCACACGTAGCTGGTGGGTTCGACCGGTGGTTGGTTTTAGCTCAATCAAGCTATATGCAAATCCACTCCTAAGCACTTTGTAGGCTGTTTGAGCCGATTTTCCGTTGCTATCTACTCGGAACGTACTGGGCTTAGACGGGTCGCGGCCAATCGGCAAGTCTATCAGAGCTTCAGGCTCCTTTGGTGCTCCATCTACTACCGCTATATACGTTTTTTTGGCTTTTCTGTCGGCAAACTGGCGCGATAATAGGCTCGCTGTAGCCTCATTCTTCGCGCCAATCAGCACACCAGATGTTGCTCTATCGAGCCGGTGTACTATGCCAGGTCGATTGGTATCAGCATGGTAGGTGGTTTTGGGCTTAAAGAAATCAGCTACAGTAAACTCTTCATTTACCTCACCTTTTGAGTGGGTCAGCATACCGATGGGTTTGTCTACCACAATTACGTCATCGTCTTCATATAGAATCGGCAGCGTGTGCTCTGAGTAATCGTTTTCTTTTGGTGGGTCAACTTGCACGTAGTCGTCTTCGTCGAGTTCTTGCTTCGGAACGGTTACTACTTCGCCATTCACCCTCACGCGACCGTCTTTAATAAACTTTTGCCATGTCGCACGAGAATATTCCGGCCAAAACTGCGCAGTGTATTGATCTAAGCGCATAGATTACACCTTGGGCCGCAGGCCGACTGCTTGTTGCACACGAAGGAGTGTTAGATTGGCTTGTTCGTTCATAGCTGCTTCAGAGCTTTCGAGCTTTGCCATGACACTGTTGTCGTCGACAGCCACGAGTCTTGCTTGAAAATCTTGCAAAAATGCCTGCATTTCTTCTGCAACCACTTTTTTGAATACACCATATTGTGATTCGCCGGCAAATTCAGCTGCAACTTCTTGCACAGGCTTTCCCCGCAGCAATGCTAAAATATCAAGCAAGTTACTAATACCTGGTTGATTTGCCGGGTCGTATGCGACGTTTGCTTTATCGTCGGTTGTTGCGCTCATGATTTTCTTCACTGCTTCGGCCGGGTCGTCACCGAGGAATATAACACCCTTGCCGGTGTCATCGCTCTTACTCATCTTTTTGGTCGGGTTTACTAAGTCCATTATGCGGAGGCCTTGGTCTTTGCCAAAGAACTCGTGTTGCTTAGCCACCGGTTCTGGCACAACAAACAGTTCGCCAAAACGACTATTCATGCGTTCGGCAATATCGCGACCATACTCAAGATGCTGAGTCTGATCGTCGCCAACAGGTACGTAGCTTGCGCCGTACAGTAGGTAGTCTGCCGCCATGAGCACAGGATAGTTAAATAAACCAACACTTACACGATCTGAACTTAATTTGGTTGATTTATCCTTGAACTGCGTCATGCGGCTCATCTCACCAAAACCTGTGAAACAGTCAAGTATCCAGGTCAGTTCACTGTGGGCAGGCACATAGCTCTGGCGGTACAGATAGATTTCTGGGTTATCAAGTGGCAAACCGGCTGCCACAAATAAGCGTGCATTGTGGATGATTTGGTCATACAAGTCACTATGATCTATGGGCGTAGTAAAGCTATGAAGATCTGGAATAAACATATTCACCTGAAATTCATCGGATTTTTGCTTAGCCATGTCTATAATTGGCAGCATAGCCCCAAAGTAGTTGCCTATATGAAGGTCATTATTTGCCCGTAGGCCAGTTAAGATTACAGGTTTTGTCATGTCTATACGTATTATAACACTAGTGTATGGGTAGATTGCGACTTATCGTTTAAAGTTGTATGATAAGTAAGTCCTGTTCGCTCCAGCCGAGGAGAAGCATGAAGAAGCCTTTCTATGTCGGAAGAGCTTTGGTGGTCGGTCACTTCAGCACCGACATCAAGCCCATCACCGACGCGATCAACAAGACGTGGCCTCTCGCAGAAGTCACAACCGCCTACCGCATCGAGCACTTCCAGGCGTACATCCAGGCCACGCGCCCCGATGTGATTCTGGCAACGAGGTCGCTGCGCTTCGCTCTCGAGCCTGCCGCGCTTCCCTACGTGATGCCGTGGGTGTACGCGCACCGCCACGGGATCCCGTACGTGAGCCTGACCAAGCCCGGTCGGGCGTTCGCGGTGGTCTCACCCGCTACGGCGGTCGATCGGCTCTCACGGCTTCTCACGAAGCACAACGAGCTCAACTCCTCGATGTTCAGCTGAGCCTGAGCAGGACGCGGTGTGACGCTGGCTACGTAGCCGGCGCACACCAAGTCCTTGAATAACAAAATACACCGGTATTGAACCGGTGTATTTCTTTTGTAGTAAGCTTTTAACGCTTTGAGTATTGCTCGCGCTTACGTGCGCTGCGAAGACCGTATTTCTTGCGTTCTTTCTCGCGAGGGTCACGCTTGAGGAAGGTTGCCTTCTTCAAAGTGCTTCGGAGGTCGCTGTGCTCTACGGTAAGTGCTTTTGCAATAGCAAGCTTGATTGCGTCTACTTGACCGCTTAAGCCACCACCGCTCACACGAATCGTAATATCAAACTCTTTCTGCTTGTTTACAAGCGCTAGAGGATCAGTTACTTCGGCGAGTAGGGTGCTGTTGCCGCTTAGGTACTCGGCTGCAGGCTTGTCGTTAATAGTGACGTTACCTTTACCTTTGTACAGGCGAGCTCGGGCAGTAGCGCTTTTGCGTCGGCCTAGGCCGTAGGCGTATTTTGCTTCAGCCATATTACTTTACCTCTACTTTCTCTGGAGTTTGTGCAGTGTGGGCATGTTCGTTACCAGGAAATACCTTGAGGCGTTGCATGCGGTCTGCTGAAAGCTTGTTCTTCGGCAGCATTCCCTTTACAGCGTTTTCGATGATTCGCTCTGGGAATCGTTCACGAACTTCTTTTAGGCTAGCGTCTTTGATGCCGCCTGGGAAGCCACTGTGTCGGTAGTATGTCTTCGCTTCTTCCTTGTTGCCAGTTACCGGCACTTCAGCTGCGTTAATTACCACTACGTAGTCACCACCATCAACGTGAGGGGTAAAGGTAGGCTTGTACTTACCAATCAGGTATTTAGCGATTTCGCTTGAGAGCCTACCAAGTGGTAGGTCTTTCGCGTCAATCAGAATCCAACGTCGAGAAACATCAGCAGGCTTTTGTGAAAATGTCTTAGCCATTACTTTGTCTCCTTTCCAGCTGGTTTCAGTTCATCAACAAAACCAATAGTAGCCATTTGGGTACCGTCGCCCTTGCGTACTCGAGTGCGAACCACGCGTACGTGACCACTGGTGCGTCCTTTTAGCTGTGGAGCAATCTCGTCAACAAGCTTGAAGGCTGCAGACTGAGTAGATAGCCCAGCGATTACCATACGACGGTTCGCAAGATCGCCTCGCTTCGCCTTGGTAATAAGCTTTTCAATGTAACGTACAAGTTCTTTTGCTTTTGGAAGCGTGGTTTCAATCTTGCCGTGTTCAACAAGACTGGTTGCCAAGCCTTTTACAAGTGCTCGACGTTGGTCACGCTCGCGACCGAACTTGCGTCCTTTATATCCGTGTCGATGCATACTCTATAGCTCCAACTCCGCCAACTTGTCTTTTACTTCGTCAAGCGCTTTGCTGCCAAAACCTTTTAGCTCACGCAAATCTTGTTCAGATAGCGTTACTAGGTCGTGTACAGTGCGAATGTCGTTGTTTACCAAGGCGTTCGCGGTGCGAGCGCTGAGGTTCAAGTCTTCTATTGGCGTGTTAAGTTCGTTTGCTTCTTCGTCATCTGACTGACCAAGCGCAGGTGCAGCTTCAACAGTAGTACTGCCAGATAGTGCAGTGTATTGGTTTACCAAAATAGCTGCAGCTTCTTCGAAGGCTTCACGTGGAGTGATAGTGCCATCGGTATCGATAGTGATACGAAGCTTGTCTAGGTTAGTTTCCTGACCAACACGAGTTGGGTCAACCTTGTAGCGCACACGAAGCACTGGGCTAAATACGGCGTCTAGTGCAATCATGTCACTGTGGAGGCGTGAGGTTGATGAATCTTCGATTGTGCGGTAACCGCGACCTGATTCAACCACCAAGTCCATAACCACTGATTTCTTAGGGTCATCAATAGTAGCAATGATTTGCTTTGGGTTAACGATCTCTACGTCTGCAGTTGTTTTAATGTCGCTTGCAAGAATTGGACCTGCGCCCTTTTTCTCAAGGCGAAGCTCTACAGGCTCATCGGTGTGCACTTTTACGCGAACGTTCTTTAGGTTTAGCATAATGTCTACTACGTCTTCTTTCACACCAGGAATGGTGGTGAATTCGTGAGTAGCGCCTTCAACGCGGAATGCTACTACTGCACCACCACGGATGCTTGAAAGTAGCACACGTCGAATGCTGTTGCCTAAAGTGTTACCGTAGCTAGCCTGCAAAGGCTCTACAGTAAAGGTTGCGCTCACGCTAGAGTGCTCGTCGATACCAGCGAGAGCAGGATTGTGAATGGCTTTTGTCATAGTTATATTCTCCTTAGCTTAGCGTGAGTAGTACTCAACAATTAATTGTTCATTGATGTCTGCTTCAGCTTCTTCTCGCTTTGGCAAACCAGTTATTTCAATTTTAAGCTTTTTGACATCGGTTTTTAGCCAGCTTAGTGGGCCTTGGATTGAGTTGGCGACCACATCATCTATCTGAGCGAAGTAACCACTTTTTGCGCTTTTTGGGCGAACAGTAATTACATCACCTGGCTTCAAACGAATTGAAGGAATGTCAACTCGTCGGTCGTTTAGCATGAAGTGTCCGTGACCAACAAGCTGACGAGCGGCGCGACGACTTGTCGCGAGACCAGATCGGTATACTGCGTTGTCGATGCGAAGCTCTAGTAGCTGAAGGAGGTTTTCACCAGCCAAACCATTGCGTGCTGAGGCTTCTTTCATTAATTTAGCGAATTGGCGTTCAAGCAGGCCATACAAGCGGCGAACCTTTTGCTTTTCGCGTAGCTGAATCTGGTAAAGGCTTGGCTTGCTTTGGCGTGAACCAGAGTGCTGGCCTGGAATACCAGGTTTTTTAACAAGAATCTTGTGTGCTTTTGGATGCAGCGCGTAGCCTTCTCGGCGGCTCTGCTTCACAATTGGCGAAGTATCACGTGCCATATACTAGACCCTCCTTGCCTTTCGTGCTCGGGTACCACCGTGTGGTACACCTGTTACATCTTTAATACTGTCAACTTGGATATCGTAGTTGGTAAGTGCTCGTACCGCAGAATCACGGCCTAGACCTACACCTTTTACGAATACATCTACTGATTTGGTGCCGTGAAGGCTTTTTACCATTTCAGCGGCTTTTTCTGCGGCAACCTGAGCTGCATATGCGGTGCCTTTCTTGCTTCCACGGAAGCCACACGCACCGGCACTAGAGGCACACAGTACGGCGCCCTTCTTGTCGGTAAAAGTAATGATGGTGTTGTTGAATGATGCTTGAACATGCATCTGCCCAGCAGGAACTGAGCGGCGTTGTTTTTTACGAGTCGATGCAGGCTTTGCTGCAGGCGTCGTAGTAGTTGCTTCTGCCATATCTCATGCTCCTTTCTAGGTTTTACTTGCTGCTTTAGGTTGAGTACCACCAACGGCAACAGCGCGTCCCTTACGAGTTCGTGCGTTCGTACGCGTGCGCTGACCATTTACTGGCAAACCAGCCTTGTGGCGTAGGCCACGGTAGGCGTTGATATCTTTTAGACGTTTGATGTTGTTTGTTACGAGACGTTGGAGATCGCCTTCGACGGTGTAATTTTTATCAATTACTTCTCGAAGTCGTTGTTCTTCAGCCTCGGTGAGATCTTTCACCCGAGTGGTCGGCTCTATATTTGCCGCCGCAAGGATGTCTCGAGAGTGCTTTTTGCCAATACCATAAATGTAGGTAAGAGCGATATGCACTTGCTTTTCTGATGGGATCGTAACCCCAGCAATTCGAGCCATGCTTAACCCTGCCTTTGCTTATTCTTAGGTTTCTTCTTGTTGATAACGCGTAGGCGACCTTTACGGCGCACTAGCTGGTCATCTGGACTGATTTTCTTTACGCTCGCACGAACTTTCATGAGCTACTAAAAAATCCTTTCCGTTATTTAATGGTAGTAAACTACCGGTTACTATTACGCGGCAACCTGTGAAGGTCGCTCGTCTCGCAGGCGGAAGCTAATTCGTCCCTTCGTGAGATCGTAAGGGGTCATCTCGACTTCTACCTTATCGCCCGGTACCAAACGGATGTAGTGCTTGCGCATTTTACCGCTGATGTGGGCAATAATACTATGGCCATTCTCAAGTTCAACCTTAAATTGCGTATTAGGCAGTGCTTCCACCACCGTTCCGGTCATCTTGATTACTTCCTTTTGGCTCGCCATAAATTACAGTAGTCCATTATACATCAAAATCTGATGCACGTAAAGCGATTTACAAGAGATTCCACGTGATTCTACCAATCCGTGAAATGAACTAAATTGTTAGTATTTATTGTACTGAACGTACACAAAACGTCAAGTTATTGACAATATAATATATATGTGGTATGATTAAAATAGATGTTGCTCACCCGAGTGACACCGACAAAGGAGGATTCATGGGTTCCAGCAACTCCGACTGGCAGATGCCCGCCAGCCCGCCCGAGACCGAGTACAGCGGCACCGACATCACCGGAGTCCCCATCGAGGAGCTGACCGGCAAGATCACCTGATCCCCGCCCGAGCTTCTCACCGGCCGCCTGAGGCCAGAGCCGCCGGAGACACCTGTCTCCGCACCGCTCTGTCTCTGGCGGCTCTTCTCATTTCTTGGTAAACTACTTTTTTACGGATACCGCACGTAGCATGATACGGCGATCGAACTGTTGGTATCGTGGCACCCATTTACCGTCACAGGTAATCAGGTTCAAGCCTTCTTTACTTGGATCAGCTGAGTACATCATGCGGCGCATGCCGCTGTCGTTTACTTCTTCAAGTGGCATACTAATGTTGTCATACACGGCGTAGGTGAGTACTTTGCCGTCACCTCGTTCTAGAATAATTTCGTCGCCCCTCTTTAGGGTTTTTAGCTGAGCAAATACACCGTCGCGCGTTACTCCACCATTATGGCCATCAATCAGCACCGCACCCGTACCGGTACCTGGGGTCATGCTTTTGGTGTACCAAGCAACATCACTAATGTTCGCTGGCACATCAAGCATACCTTCACGGGTTAAGCCAACTTGCATCACCCGAGTTTTCTCAACGCGTAGCTTTGGAATACTAAGATAACGCGGCTCGTACGGCTTCACAATGTGTGAATCTATCATCTTTTGTGAGACTTTACTTTCGTCAACACCAGGATCTGCCGACGCAATGGCAGGTAATGCAATCGGCGGCTGTTCACCTGTCATATACCAGCGGTACCCGAAGTACATAAAGATTGCTGCCATAACTAGCAGCAACAGTACGACAATCCAGCGCACTACATGAAAATCAATCTTGTGTTGTATCTCTAACCCTGTAGCCATGTTTATTTGCTCTTGAAGCTTATGATTATAGTATCATTCGCAAATTACGATTGCAAGACTTTACTTGCATCGTACTGAGACAAGACGCTAAAAGCTGCTACTTGTAGTCGTCGTATGTTACCATCAATGCACGTGAGTTGATCTGGCGAAGCGCTTCAAGCGCCACCGACACCACAATCAAGATACCCGTACCACCAACGGCGAGGTTGGCATTTTGCACGCCGGCAATCTGATATAGCAGGTATTCGGCCAAGAACGGTAATACTGCAATGGTACCAAGAACTAGTGAGCCGAATAGAATCAAGCGATTCATGGTGCGAGACAGGTATTTTTCGGTCTGCAAGCCAGGGCGTACGCCTTCGATAAATCCGCCTTGCTTCTGCAAATTTTCAGCAATTTCGTTGCTATTAAACACGATACCTGTGTAGAAGTACGTAAAGATAATAACAAGGAGGAAGTAAAGCCCAGGGTAGATAAACGCTTGCCAGGTATCACCAGTGAATTGCCCTGGGTTAGGTGTTTGGAACCATTGCACCAGATTATTACCGATATCAACAAAATCGGGATTACCTGTAGCCTTCAGCACCTGCCCAATAAAGGCTGGCAAGCTAAGGAACGCAACCGCGAAGATAACTGGAATCACGCCTGCCGCGATAAGCTTCATTGGCAGGATACTCTTCACACCACCATAACTACTATTGCCCTGCACACGCTTCGCATAGTTGATAGTAACTACTCGCTGTGCCTCGTTTATCTTTACCAGCAAATACAGCACCAGTAGTGAGGCTACGAGAATTGCCGCTGTTACCCAAAAAGCGAGAGGATTCACTGGGACGGTAAACCAGTTGAAAATGTGCATTTTACCGGTTTCAGACGTATCTACCAGTGAGGTACCGATAGTTTGCAAAGTTTGTGGCATCTGGCTCACGATACCAGCGAAGATAAGCAAGCTCAGACCGTTTCCTACGCCTTGCTCGGTCATAATTTCACCAAGCCACATCAGCAGCACTGAGCCTGCGGTCATTGCACCGACCGCTACAATCCATTCGAGAAGGGTTGGGTCACTGAGCGCCGTGGTGTTTCCTGCCAATACAGATTGGCGAAGGATATAGATAAACGCAATAGACTGAACTACCGCGAGAGGAACGCTGATAATACGTGTCCACTGCTGAATCTTTCGACGGCCAGACTCACCGTCTTTGTGAAGCTCTTCTAGCTTTGGAATGGCCTTAGTAAGCAGCTGCGTGATAATACTCGCGGTAATAAAAGGGCTCAGACCCACTAGTACGATAGAAAAGCTCGCCAATGCACCACCAGAGAGAAGGTTCAAGAAGCCACCAAAGTCGCTACCGCTCACCACGCTGTCGATAACTTCTTTCATTTGCGTAGGTTCGGCCAGTGGCACAGGAATGTGAGCCAAGAAGCGATAGACAATAACCAAGCCCAAGACAACCAGTAATCGGCGACGCATGTCGCTATTCTTTAGTGATTTTCCAATTGTTTTCCAATTCATTGTTCGTTGTACTCCCCTTACAATCGTACGGTTCTTTATTCGAGCCGTAGTACTCTGGCATTTTCAGTATAGATAGTTACTATACCCAGTATACTACGGAGCGGTAAAGAACGAGGTTATTTATCGGCTTTTTCAGCTTCTTTAGCTGATTTTGGCAATGGTGTTGCGGTTTTGTTGAATACACCACCAGCTTTGGTAATAGCTTCTTGCACGCTTTTGCTTGCGCCTTGTACGTTCAAAGTCACTTTCGCGGTAAGTTCTCCACGAGCGATTACCTTTACAGTGTGGAACGGTGTAGCAATCATACCAGCTTCAAACAGGCTAAAGTTGTCGACGGTTTTACCTTTGAAAGCATTTAGGTGATCGAGGTATACCACCTGAGCTGGGCTACGGAGGCTTTTAAAGCCTCGGTTCTTTGGAATAGCCTGCACGAGAGCACGCTGACCGCCCTGGAAGGTTGCTTGTAGCTTCTTACCAGTTCGAGCACCCTGACCTTTAGTACCACGACCTGCGGTTTTACCCTGACCAGCAGAGATACCTCGGCCAACACGCTTCTTTGACTTGTTTGCAGAGACGTTGAGTTCGTTGTATTTCATTACTTAGACTCCTTTTTGGCTGCAGGCTTCTTAGCAGGTGCTTTTGGTTCAGCACCGAGCCATTCTTCCTTTGGAACAAGCGTTTTAAGGGCTTCAATAGTTGCATAAGCGATGTTCACTTTGTTGGTACTACCAAGACTCTTTGAAAGCAAGTTGGTTACACCTGTAACACCGATAACTTGTCGCACTACACCACCGGCGATAATACCAGTACCAGGTGCTGCCGGTTTAATGAGCACACGTGCACCAGAGAGTTTTACTTCAGCGTCGTGCGGAATAGTCGTGTTGGTTACCGGAATAGTAATCATACTTTTCTTGGCTACATCGGTAGCTTTTGAAATAGCGGCTTGCACGTCGGCGCCTTTTGAAACACCTACGCCAACCTTGTTTTTGCGGTCACCTACGACAACGAGAGCCTTGAAGCGGAATCGTCGACCACCTTTTACCACACGGGCAACACGATCGATGTTGATTACTACTTCTTCAAATTGCTTAGGCTCCTGAGGTGCCTGATTTCGTCGGTCATCGCGACGACCACCACGAGCTTGTCCACGACCACCTTGACGGTTGCCTTGGGCAGGCGCTGCAGCTGGTGCAGCGGCTTGTGGGGTAGTATCTGCTGTTTGTTCAGCCATACTAGAACTCCAATCCTTCTTTACGTGCAGCATCGGCAAGCGCTTTTAGGCGACCTGCGTAGGCTCGACCGTTGCGGTCGAACACCACTGCTTTTACTTTAGCTTTTGCGGCTTTCTTTGCGATATCAGTGCCAATTCCGGCAGCTTTTTCAGTCATTGTACCGGTAGCTTTTTTGCCTACTGTCGTAGCAGCGGCAACGGTAACGCGCTTGTCGTCATCGATAAGCTGGGCACTCACGTGTAGGTTGCTAATAGTAACAGACAGACGAGGACGCTCTGCGGTACCGTGTACGGTAGAACGTACGCGAGCTTTACGCAAAGATTTGTTCAGTAGTTTCTTAGCTAGACTACTCATGCTACTGATCTCCCTTCTTTTTCATAAAGAAAATAATACCGCCGATCAGAGCTACTATTACAACGAATAAAATCGTTACTTCAACAGTTCCCATTCTATTTACCTGTCTTTCCTGCTTTGCGCAAAATTTGCTCATCCGCATACTTAATACCTTTACCCTTGTAAGGTTCTGGCTTCTTTAGTGCTCGAATTTCAGCGGCAATCTGGCCAACTTGCTGTTTGTCGATACCATTTACGGTAATTTCCATTTTATTGACGGTCAGCTGCACGCCTGCTGGCGCTTTGTACTTCACTGGGTGGCTAAAACCAAGGCTCATTTCAAGCTCCTGGCCTCCACCGTTTACACGGAAGCCAACGCCATTTACTTCAAGTTTTTTCTCAAAACCTTGGGTTACACCCACGACTGCGTTGTTTAGTAGCGCTCGCTGCAAACCATGTTGGGCTTTAGCAATACGCTGGTCATCCTTGCGGGTGACGATTGCTTTTCCATCTTCGATGGCAACCGTTACGTCGCTCAGATGTGGTACAGTTAGCTCGCCCTTGGCGCCCTTTACTGAAATAACATCTGAGTCGACTGTGATTGTCACGCCCGATGGGATTTCAATTGGTAGTTTTCCAATTCGACTCATATTGTATCCTTTAGTTATTAATTCTAGTAAACCTTTAACAGTACTTCGCCACCAAGTCGCTGCTTAGTAGCCTCTTGGCCAGTAATCACACCTTTCGAGGTGCTCACCAGTACGATACCACGGCCACTTTTTACCTTTGGAATGTCGTTTGCCCCTACGTACATACGGCGTCCTGGCTTACTCATGCGAGCAAGTTCGGTGAAGGTGGGGTTTTCGCCATCTTTAGCGATGGTTACTACTAATGTGTCTCGTGGCTTGCCGGCTTCGATCTTTACGTCGGCCAGGTAGCCATGTTTCTTCAAGCTTTCGGCTACAACTTTCTTTAGCTTTGCATTCGGCACACGAATTTCGGTCTTGCCTACGGCTGCTGCGTTCCTGATACGGGTCAGGAGGTCAGCGATTGGGTCTGTTGATTGTAAACTCATATTCTTTACTCCTTTCCTTACCAGCTACTTTTCTTTACGCCGGGAATGTGTCCCTTTGATGCTAATTCACGGAAGTTGATACGGTTGAGGCCAAATCGGCGCATGTATCCGTGTGGTCGTCCTGAGAGGACGTCGCGGTTCTTCCAGCGGGTTGGACTACTGTTTCGTGGCAGTTTTTGCAAACCGTCTTGGTCGCCAAGTTCTTTTAGCTCAGCGCGCTTAGCGGCGTATTTTACTATCATTTTCTTTCGCTTCTCATCGCGAGCAATCATTGATTTCTTTGCCATTACTTGACTCCTCCTGCCTTCTCAAATGGCATACCGAATTTCTCTAGTAGCGCACGGCTGTGTGTCTTATCCTCGTTTTTTATAACAAAGGTAATTTGTAGGCCGTGTAGGTGCTGTGTTTCTTCAAAGCTTAGCTCTGGGAAAATAGATTGTTCGGTAACACCAAGGTTGTAGTTGCCGCCTTTGTCGAAAGCTTTTGCTTTAATGCCGTGAAAGTCACGTACACGAGGTAGGCTTACATTTACGAAGCGGTCGAGGAACTCGTACATGCGAGCACCACGAAGGGTGACAGATACGCCAATTGGCGCGCCCATACCTTTACGGATTTTGAAACCTGCGATAGATTTCTTTGCCAATCGCTCTACGGGAGCTTGGCCGGTAACCTTAGTTAGCGTGTTTTTCACTACTTCAAGGTTACGCTTGTCGTCTTTTGCTTTTCCGGTTCCTACGCTTACTACAATCTTTTCTAGGCTTGGTACTTGGTGTACGTTAGAAAGCTCTAGTTCGGCTTGCAGTTCACTCTTATACGTTGAATCGTAGAGTGCTTTCAAGCGAGGAGCGGTTGATACAGCTGCTTTTGCCATATTACTTGATCTCCTTATTCTTTACTTGGCGTGCTACACGCACTTTGGTGCCATCGGCCTTTTTACTAAATGCCACACGGCTGGTTTTGCTACTTTTGTCATCTACAACAAGAGCAACCTTACTAATATCAACAGGAACATGAATGTCCTTCTTACCACCAGTCGGGTTTAGCTGGCTAGGGCGAATGTGGCGGGTGCCAACACCTACACCTTCAATAAGCACACTACTTTTCTTGCTGTTTACTGCAAGAACTTTACCGGTGGTGCCTTTTTTGCTTCCGGCAATAATCTTCACCATATCGTCTTTTCGAATACGTGCCATATTAGAGTACCTCCGGTGCAAGGCTGATAATTTTTGCGTATCCCATGTCGCGAAGTTCGCGAGGCACTGGGCCGAACACACGAGTCGCTTTTGGCGTCTTGTCGTCATTGATAATCACAACGGCGTTGTCATCGAAGCTAATCGTGCTGCCATCTTTACGCTTGATTTGGTTGCGAGTTCGCACTACAACCGCCTTTTGAACGCTCTTCTTCTTTACGTTACCAGTTGGGTTCGCGTCTTTCACAGAACACACAATTACGTCACCAACGTGAGCGTAGCGGCGCTTTGTTCCACCTAGTACGCGAATACAGAGTACTTCTTTTGCACCACTGTTATCGGTAACCTTAAGGCGTGACTCTTGTTGGATCATTACTTCTCCTCCTTAGTCGCGCTCTCGGCTTTTTCGGCCTTTGGTGCTTCTTTTTTCTCTACTAATTCCGGCTCATCTTTCAATTCAACCGTACCCTTGGCACGTTCTTCAATGTTTACCAGCTGAAATGATTTGGTTTTAGAAACAGGACGGATTTCAGAAATCTGAACCTTGTCGCCTTTTCCTGCTTCGTTCTTTGGGTCGTGAGCTTGGTATTTACGAGTAATCGTGTACTGCTTTTTGTAAATAGGGTGAGTCTCACGGCTCGTTACGGTTACGGTAATCGTTTTGTCACGCGAATCAGAGGTGACAATACCGGTCAATGTTTTTGCCATTACTTCGCCTCCTTCTTAGCGTTTAATTGCGTCATCACCCTGGCGATGTCTTTACGATTTTTCGTAATTGCTCGTGGGTTTACTAATTCACCAGCGGCGTGTGACTTGCGGTATTCTAGTAAGTCGTTTCGAAGCGCAACTAATTGCTCTTCAAGACTTAGTTCTGCTTTTTTCACAGCTGCTTTCTTAGCGGTAGTCTTTTTCTCAGCCATTACGCTTCCTCCCGCTTGATAAATTTGGTTTTCACCGGCAGTTTGTGGCCAGCAAGACGCATGGCCTCGCGAGCTACTTCTTCGGTGACACCCTTCATCTCAAACATCACGGTGCCAGCTTTTACCTTAGCCGCGAAGTATTCTGGGTTACCTTTTCCACTACCCATTTTCACATCTTGTGGCTTTTTGGTCACAGGTGTGTGAGGGAAGATACGGATCCAGATTTTACCACCACGTTTGATGTAGCGGGTCATGGCCTGACGGGCTGATTCGATTTGACGACTCGTAATACGTTCGTTACTTTGTGCTTGCAAACCGTAATCACCAAAGGCAATGTAGTTACCTCGGGTCGCATTTCCTTCGTTTTTACCGATACGTACTTTGCGGTACTTGGTTTTCTTTGGAAGTAACATTACGCATCACTCCTTTCGCCCTTGTAGATCCACACCTTTACACCAACGATTCCTACGCCTGGGCAGTTTGCTCGAGCCACGTGGAAGTCGATGTCGGCGCGCAATGTGTGTAGAGGCACTGAACCTTCGATAATCTTTTCACGACGAGCCATTTCAGCGTTGTTCAAACGGCCAGCTACCTGAATACGAACACCTTTGGCGCCTGCATTCATGGTGTTTTGTGCAGCCATTTTCATTGCGCGGCGGAAGTTGATACGACGTTCTAGTTGGCGAGCAATGTTTTCAGCTACTAATTTTGCAGCGAGCTCTGGACGCTTTACTTCTTCAATGTTAATTCGAACTGGTAGGCTAGCGATCTTTTCGATTGAGCCTTTTAGCTCTGTTACACCCGCGCCACCTTTACCGATTACGACACCAGCTTTAGCGGTGTGGATGGTAACGGTAATGAGGTTAGCTGAACGCTCAATCTCAATGCGGTTGATGGTTGGGCGAGACGCAAACTTCTTTTCAATCAGTTCACGAATCTTGATGTCTTCCGCGAGCCAGTTCGCAAAGTCTTTCTTGCTGGAGAACCAGCGTGAATCCCAGTTCTTGTGAACCTGAAGGCGGAAGCTAATTGGGTTTACTTTTTGGCCCATGTTACTTCTCCTCTTCTTTCTTCTCAGCGGCTGGTTTTGCAGCTGGTTTCTTCTTTGGCTTCTCTGCGCCACTTACTTCAACCAAGATATTGCTGGTTTTCTTCTGGAATGGACGAGCCATACCTCGCATGTGCGGTTTGAAGCGCTTCAGGCGAGTACCAGTAGTGACACTTAGTGTCGTGATGGTCAAAGTTTTGGCGTCTAGGCCGTGGTTGTTTACAGCGTTAGCTTGTGCGCTAGCAATAGCCTTTTTTACAGGCAAGCCAGCACGGCGAGGCACGTGGTCTAGAATAACCAGTGCATCTGCAACGCTACGATTACGCACAAGGCTGGCAACAACGCTCACTTTGCGTGGCGCAATGTCGATACCTTTAGCGTAGGCGCGTACAGTATATACCTCAGCCATTACTTCTTGTCCTTTCCACCGTGCTTGCGGAACTTGCGAGTAGGGCTAAACTCACCGAGTTTGTGACCTACCATGTTTTCACTCACATACACCGGTACGTGTACACGGCCGTTGTGGACGGCAAAGTTTTTACCAACCATCTCTGGGGTAATGGTGCTTGCACGGGCCCAGGTTTTAATAACTGCTCGGTCGTCCGCAGATTGTGCCGCAACTTTTTTCGCAAGTTTGGCGTCTACGAATGGACCTTTTTTCAATGATCGACTCATATCCTACCTCTTCCTCTTAGCTTCATGACGACTGCGGGCAATCAGCTTGTTCGTTGATTTACGGCTACGCGTACGGTAACCAAGTGTCAATTGACCCCATGGTGTGCGTGGAGCTTTACCAGCACCGTGACGACCACCGTCACCACCACCATGCGGGTGATCGGCTGCGTTCATTACCACACCACGAACAGTCGGACGAATACCCTTACGGCGTTTTCGACCAGCAGAACCGATTTTGATGTTTTGGTGCTGAACGTTTCCAACAACACCAATGCTTGCTTGGCACTCAACACGGAAACGGCGAACTTCGCCGCTTGGCATACGAACGAGCGCGTAATCGCCTTCTTTTGCCATAAGCTGTGCTTTCGTACCAGCGCTGCGCACCATTTGGGCGCCTTTACCAGCATTGATTTCAATTGCGTAAATTTGCGTACCAACAGGGATTTGGCTTAAAGGCATACGGTTGCTGCTTTCAATTGCAACGTTTTCGCCGCTAGAGATCTCTTTACCCTTTTCCATGCTAGTGTCAGCAAGTACGTAGTGGTACAAGCCGTGTTGATCTTTCACACGAGCTACGCGAGCAGATCGGTTTGGATCGTATTCGATTTCCTCAACAGTAGCTACAGTGCCTGGAGCCATGCGGTGGTTTACTAATCGATAGTGACGCTTCACACCACCACCACGATGACGTACAGTAATACGACCTTGGTTGTTGCGGCCAGCGTTTTGCTTCTTGCTCTTTACCAAGCTTTTTAGTGGCTTACGAGTCGTAATATCACTAAGGTCTTGGCTTGTCATACCGCGACGAGCAGGAGTGGTTGGGTTGTAGGCTTTAATCGGCATTACTTCTTCTCCTCTTCTGCTGGTTGCTCGAACATCTGAATGCTGCTGCCTTCAGCAAGCGTTACATATGCTTTTTTGGTGTCTTTGCGGCTAGTTGTACCAGGGTAGCGGTTTTTGCCACGGCTGTAGCGTACGGCTTTACCGCTTTGTACTGCAGTTGCAACGTTTGCTACGGTTACACCGTATTGCTCAGCAACAGCTTCAGCTACCTGGTGCTTGTTCGCACTAGTAGGTACGTTAAATACGTACACATTTTTTGCGCTCAGGCCATAGGCCTTTTCAGTTGCGCGTGGAGTTACTAAGATACTCATCTTACTTCTCCTCCTTCGCAGTAAGCCAGTTTTCAATCACAGCTACAGCTTTTGGTGCCAGCACAATGTGGTCAGCGTTCAAAATGTGGAATACGCTTAGGTAATTTGCACGAATCAGAACAACGTTTTGAATGTTCTTGGTTGCACGAATTATCTCTGGCGTCTTTTCATCAACGACAAGTAGCACCTTGCGGTCGAGCTTCTTGTCGGCGAGGAATTTCGCGACTTCAGCGGTCTTACCAGTAGTTTTTACATCCGTAATGACAATTTTCTTTGCTTTGTTCGCTAGCGATAGCGCTTGCTTCAATGCAGTGCGCTTACTGGTAGTCGAAAGCTTCTTAACGTGGTTTTCGCTGCCGGTAGGGCCGAACACGATACCACCGCCACGCCAGATTGGGTTTCGGGTACTACCGAAACGAGCACGGCCGGTACCTTTTTGACGCCATGGTTTCTTACCACCACCGCGTACGTCACCGCGCTCGAGTGTGCGCGGGTGAGCATTGCGGCCAGCAGCGAGATAGCTGTCGTAGGCAAGCTTTAGTAGCTCGTGGTTTTGCACGTCTACATTAAAAACTGACTTTGGCAGTGTAGGCGTGGTTGATTTAGTAGTTTCAGCCATTACGCGTTACCTCCGTCAACAATCACAAGACCTTTACGTGGGCCAGGAACGGCGCCGCGAAGGCCAAGTAGGTTGTTTTCTGTATCTACATACGCAACCACAAGATTCTTTACAGTTACACGCTCGGCACCCATACGGCCTGCCATTCGCTTACCTTTAAAGACTTTTTGCGGATACATAGATCCGATAGAACCAGGCTTACGGACGTTGCCGTTACCACCGTGGGTCTTTTTACTAGTGTTAAAGTTGTGGCGTTTTACCGTACCGGCAAACCCCTTACCTTTTGATGTTCCAGTGGCGTCTACGACGTCACCTAAGCTAAAGCTACTTACGTCGATAGCGTCACCAACCTTTAGTTCGGCTGGCAATTCATCAACGCGAAACTCCCGCAAAACTTGCGGCGAAATTTTGCTAGACTTTACATGTCCAGCAACGGCCTTGCTCAGGTTCTTACCCAAACCAAATCCCACTTGCACTGCATTGTAGCCGTCGGTTTCGACAGACTTCACCTGAGTAACGGTGCATGGGCCAGCTTGAATCAACGTTACAGGTGTTGCAACGCCATCATCAGCTATGATTTGGGTCATACCAATTTTGGTACCGAGAAGTGCTTTCATGCCTTCTTTCTCCCATTTAAAATCCCCGGCGGCTAGCGGTTTCCTCTGTTACCCTAGGTAATTTCAGACCTTCTAATTCGCTCAGGAACGAGTTGTTATTACGTAATAAGTTACCAAATAACTATAGCACACTCCTCCTCGAGGCGTCAAGGGGTGCCTAGTTTATGTCTACAGCACTACGCCCGCGGGCATAAAGTACGTCAAGATTGTCATGAGCAGCAATAATGCATACTCAATTTTTCTGTCTACCTGAAAGTGATCGTGACTGGCAAAAAGCAACCCTATAAATAGCCCGAATGGAATGCCGTATAGAGTAAAAGATCCGATAGTTATAGGAATAGCGAATTTCACCCAAAGCGAGCCGAAAATAATATACATAACAAGCTTCAGCAAATACGAGCCGTCGGACTGCTTGCGGGCTTTCTTTTTTGGCATGTTTCTATAGTACCCGACCATGGTCGAACACACAATGCCTCTTATGCTTGACATTTTGTGCTATATAGTGTATTTTAGTGTACATTATGACTGTAGCGAAGGAATTAGGGTCTACCCAACCGCCGCAAGCAGAAACTGCATCGCAGCTTAATCGCCGTGTATACTTAGAGTCTGTGCTGGGCAAACACCCAGTTGCTCACATGCTTTGGCCAACTACCGACTATTACAGCGCCGACAAGACCGATAAAGTACCAGAAGCTGAAAAAATCGACTTCCTTACCGCAGTAATACAAGACTTAGAACTCGCAGGCGTTCCGCTCTCACGAATTCCCGGGATAATCAATAACCACGGCGCAACTGAACCTACAAGCTTTGAGCGCGGTTATGTGATGCCAATTGGTCAGCTCGTTCACGACGGTCAGTTCGCGACGGCCTTGTCACGCATTGAACCTATACTTGTACAGAAGCTTGAAGAAGTACAAGATGGAAATTAAAATACAGCCACATAGGGCTGCATTTTAATGTAAAAAATTACACTACATTCGAATTTCTGCATCTACACCAGCCGGAAGGCTAAGGTTTTGCAGAGAGTCGATAGTTTTTGGTGTGGCGTTGGTAATGTCGATAAGGCGCTTGTGCACGCGCATTTCGAATGCTTCACCACCAGTTTTGTACACGTGAGGGCTTTTTACCACTGTAAATGTGCTCTTTCGGGTTGGCAGTGGTACAGGGCCAGCTACGCTAGCACCGGTACGCAATGCAGTGTCGATAATTTGTTTTGCTGATTGGTCGATCACCTTGTGATCGTATGCTTTTAGACGGATTCGAATCCGCAGGCCTTCTTCTTTAGCCATGATAACTCCTTATTTGCTACACCGTAACCTCAAGCTCGAATCGGAATGTAGTCATCGTCTGGCTGAGTTGTCGGTGCGATTAGTTTGTAAACAGGATTATACAGTAAATTTTGCTTTTCGGCAATGATGCTTATCGTCCAGCTATCCGTCGGGCTTCCATAAGTGCCGACTCCGAGCGGCTAGGTTTATCATAATACGTTTCGGGCTCTTTATCTGCTCTACCTCGCTCGTAGAATACACTGATGTCTTGTCCGTTCGCGAGAGTTCCATTCGCTATATCAATCGCCGGGCGTATTACTTTTCCAGATTTACTAACCTCAGCTTGAACAATTATAGGGTCGAATCTCTCCCTCACGGCTACTCGAGCAAGTGCGCTTTCAATTTCTGCTATGGTTTCGTCCGTTATTTCCTTTGTTTGAGGTGCTTCATTTCGTAACTCTGTCATAGCAAATCCTATTTGTTTTATTAAATAATGCTGTTAGTATACTCCCGGTTTTCTACTATTGCAAAAGTACGTGCTTGATTTGTCCAAGAATAAAGCGTATAACCATAGCTATAGAGAGGTAAAACAAAAAAACCAAAATGACAGCTGAGGTAATACCTGAACCGAGAGAATTACGGCCTGGCTCTACACTTGAGTTTGTCACTCGATATGTTCTCGAGGAATGTGATTTTTTATATAATCCAGACCTCACTGGTGGGAGTTTTGAACTTCCGGGTATCTACCAAAGGAGAGTAGCTGAATCTGTTGTGCAGAACCTTCGCTCGCACCCACAGTTGCAACGGCGCGGTGATATAGTGCTTGCAATCGTCGGCATAGAAATTAGTGACGAGCTAAATATGTACCGAGTCCAAATCACTTCACTAAACATCAACAAACACACCGAAGAACTCTTTAGAGCCCAACAACCTCTCCAAGATGTTCCTGAAGAGGATAGAGTTACATATAGACGTTGGCTTGAAATATAAAAAATACCCCTGATTTCTCAGGAGTATTTTATTAGGTATCGCTAGATTATTTAGTAATCTTAGTCACAACACCAGCACCAACGGTGCGGCCGCCTTCACGAATAGCGAAGTTTAGACCCTGCTCCATAGCGATAGGCGCAAGAAGCTTCACGTTGAAGGTTACGGTGTCACCTGGCATAACCATTTCTTTGCCAGCTGGTAGTTCAACCTCACCAGTTACGTCCGTAGTACGGAAGTAGAATTGTGGCTTGTAACCCTTGGCAAATGGAGTGTGGCGTCCGCCTTCTTCCTTCTTAAGGATGTACACTTCAGCTTCAAACTCAGTGTGAGGAGTAATTGAACCTGGCTTGGCAATCACCTGGCCACGCTCGATTTGTTCGCGCTCAATACCACGTAGTAGTAGACCAGCGTTGTCACCTGCCTGACCTTGGTCAAGATTCTTCTTGAAGGCCTCAATACCAGTAACGACAGATTTCTGGCTGTCTTTGATACCAACAATTTCAACTTCTTCGTTTAGCTTGATGACACCCTGCTCGATACGACCAGTTGCTACCGTACCACGACCCTTGATAGAGAACACGTCTTCGATAGGCATAAGGAATGGCTTGTCCATGTCACGAGTTGGCTCAGGAACGTAGGCGTCTAGAGCAGCTACTAGTTCCATAATTGCGTCTTCGTTAGCAGCATCACCTTCAAGAGCCTTAGTAGCAGAACCCTTGATGATTGGTGCGTTGTCGCCGTCGAAACCGTTCTTTGAAAGTAGTTCACGAACGTCCATTTCTACGAGCTCTACGAGTTCTGGGTCTGCAAGGTCCATCTTGTTGAGGAATACAACAATCTTTGGCACACCAACTTGCTTTGCAAGTAGAACGTGCTCCCGAGTTTGTGGCAGTGGTCCGTCGTTTGCGGCAACTACTAGAATTGCACCATCAACCTGTGCAGCACCGGTGATCATGTTCTTTACGTAGTCCGCGTGTCCTGGCATGTCCACGTGAGCGTAGTGACGCTTTTCTGACTCGTACTCTTGGTGAGAAGAAGCGATGGTAATACCACGAGCTTTTTCTTCTGGTGCGTTGTCAATTTGGTCGTACGCAACAGGCTTGTTGACGTCACTTGGTAGTTTTTTTGCTAGTACAGCAGTAATAGCTGCGGTTAGCGTTGTTTTACCGTGGTCAACGTGACCCATAGTACCAACGTTGACGTGCGGCTTGCTTCGATCGAAATCTGCCATCTCTGGTTAATTCTCCTTAATTATTATAATTTTCTGCGCAGTCTCTAAGTGACCTCGCAGCGTATGACGTTCATTATACAGTGTTTTGAACGCGAGGTAAAGTGCAAGAATCGATTAGTCTGACTGGGAAAACGAATCAGGAATACGTAGCTCTGCAACCGAACGTGCGCGCCAGGCGCCGATGGCTCGACCAAAGGGTAAAACATCATTATAGCCGATAATATCGGCTGCGTGGCGTAGTACATTAGCAGGCCACCCTGAAAAATGCATCCACTTCCACTCAAATAGTGACCAATTCTTGCCAATTGGTACGATACACGGCGGGTCAATGGCTTTGTAGGGCATAGTGCCACCTTTTATGTGTTTTGCTACAAAGATGGCATCGTGCAGTGCAGTTTGGGCCAAGCCCGCATAAGGTGTGGCAGCATTGTCGCCTATCACATACACGTGCGGTAGTGCCAGCATGTATTCGTTCACGACCACCTTGCCTCTTTTATCGAGCTCGAAATGCCCCTTGTTCGCTTCATAAAATGGTGGATTTGCCACGCCTGACGTCCAAATAACTGTTTGAGTGTTAATGGGCTTGCCATTCACCACAATGGCATGTGCTGTTTGCTTTTCGACTCTTCGATTCGTTTCAACATGCACACCGAGCTGTCTTAAGCGTCGTGCCGCGCTTTTACTAGTTGCTTTCGACATACGCGGCAACAGCCGTGGCGCTGCCTCTACAAGGTTAATTCGTACGCTTTTTTTACGAATGCCGAAGTGTTTTCTGAGCGTTCGAACATACGTGCCGAGTGCTCCCGCTAGCTCAACGCCAGTTGCGCCACCGCCAATAATCACATAGTGACTTTCGTCGTCTTTTCCATCTTCCATTTCCTTAAACAAATGCTTTTGCAGCGCACGTATTTCGCTTTCAGACTTTATGCCATACGAGTAGGTATTAAGGCCTGGTATACCAAAGTAAGTGGTAACGCTACCGAGTGCCAGAATAAGATTGTGATAGCGATATTTCTCGCCCGATTCTCCTTTTACATATTTTTCTTCAGGCTCTACCTTCGTAATGGTGTCATACACCACCTCGATGTTGCGTTTGTTTCGAAATATGTGCTCGAGCGGCACCCAAGACTCCCGGTGGCTATGACCGGTAGCGGTACTAAACAAGGTTGGATAGTACTGAAAACTCTTGTCTTTTGACACGACGGTAATCTGGTAATGTGTATTTTCAGACAGCTCTAAAGCGGCTTTAACGCCGCCAAACCCGCCACCCACTATTACAATTTTCATTAGGCTTATTGTACCGTACCGGCTTATGCTAATACAACGCCTAACGCGCTCATACAAAGAAGCCAAAAGCTCAGTGCTAACGAAACGGCAAACACTTGCTTTGCCCACACGCGTTTATTTTTATGACGTAGCCCTTGCGACGCGACCACAGCCCACCAGCCAGCTGCCACCACCATGCCAACTGCCGCAAATGACTGAAATACGCCTTCGCTTACTGCATAGCCAACCACAACAACATAGAGCACCACGTACATGCTTATTTGCAGAATAACCCGGTTGAGCGGACGTACTACGGCGTATACTGGCAATCCAGCGGCTTCGTACTCTTCCTTCCTGTATAGCGAAATGGCAAAAAAATGTGCCATCTGCCATGCGACTATCAGAGCAAATAGCACGATTGCTGTTTGATCAATCTCACCAGTAACCGCAGTATAGCCAGCCACAATCGGCAAAGCACCCGGCACGCTTCCGATGAGCGTGCTGTGTACCGTGTGGCGCTTGGCAATGCCGTAAATCACAACGTACCAAACATACCCCACAAGCCCTAGCACCAGCGTAAGAATATTCGTGTAGACATGCAGTACTCCTACCCCAGATACAAACAGCAGCAGCGCATACACGGCAGCAATTGGCAGCGAAACTTCGCCCGTAACAAACGCCCGTTTGCGCGTGCGCTCCATGGCAAGGTCAATCCGTCTATCGGTGTAGTTATTGACCACGCACGCTGAAGCAATGATTAAAGCCGAGCCGACCGTAGCCGCAATCACCGTATAGACGTCGACTCCTGCACGCGATGCAAGCAACGCCCCGGCGAGCACATGCAACGAATTGCCGTATACAATGCCGGGTTTAGCGAGCTGATAATACAGTTGAAAGATGTTGCGCAAGTTTAAAAGCCTTTTTTATTCTGACCAAGCATGTATTCTTCCATAGCATGGCCTGACATACCCATTCGGTAATCAAGATTCATCATAATCCAGAGTGAGCCCACCACGACAACAATAATCATGAGTACCGTGAAGATAAATGCTTGTGATTTCCAGTGTGGCTTTGTCTCACTATCCAGATGCAAGAAAAACAGCACTTGAGCAATAACCTGCAGTGTAGCCAGCCCAAGCAATACGGCCGCAATGAGTGTCAGTGGTGCATCTAGCCGAGCTACCGTTACACCATACGCTAGCAATGTTAGTACCAAGCCGGCAACCAAGCCCCATACATACGTTGCTACTTCTCTTCGGAAGTGATCTTGTTTCATGATAGTACTCCTAACAGATACACGATGGTGAAAATGAAAACCCAGATGATGTCAAGGAAGTGCCAAAATAGCGCGAAGAGGCTCATTTTGCGATGCGCGTCGTCATGGTGTGGCGAACGGATAAGGTAGCCTAATAGCGTTGATGCCCATACTAATCCGATACTAATGTGCAGCCCGTGGGTACCAACGAGTGTAAAGAAGCTTGATAAGAACGCGCTCGCTTGCCAGGTGTGACCTTCGCTATAGAACTCGGCGAATTCTTTCATTTCTAGAGCTAGGAACACCAATCCCAGTGCTATCGTTAAGCCCAAGCCCCATAAAGCCAGCGACTGCTTCTTATAGCGTAGAGCCAGGGCGGCAATTCCACAGGTAAAGCTGCTTAGTAGCAGTACAATTGTTTCACTGAGCGCGAATGTAGGGTCAAACAGTTCAGCAGCCGTAGGACCACCTGCCGTGCCACCCCGAAGCACCATATAGGTTGCAAACAGGCCTGCAAACAACATCAAGTCGGTCATTAGGTACAGCCAAAAGCCAAGCTGTGCTGTTTCATGTTTGTCGTGGGCATGCGCTATGTGATTCATTGCTTTCGTCCTTTGTCCAGATGATACAGATGTTCAGCTGATATCCGTCGTTCTGGTTCATCGGCATATGTTCGAAATACAATCAGCGCCACAACGACTAGGAATGCCACAAAGCCGAGCCACCAAATGTGCCAAATCATAGCAAAGCCGAACAACCCAGCAAAAACAGCAATACCAATACCGAGGCCACTATTTTTTGGTACCCATATATCCTGGTAGCTGCTCTTTTTCGGTAGCGCTAGTTTGCTTTCCTTTCGATACCACCATTCATCGCGGTGGGTCACATCTGGCTCAATGGCAAAGTTGTATTCTGGCGCTGGCGACGGAACGCTCCATTCCAATGTTCGCCCATTCCACGGGTCACCGGTAGTGTCACGGAGCTCTTTGCGCTTCCATATGCTCACAGCTAGTTGAAGTATGAACAACCCCACGCCAAGCATAATTACAAGCACACCAACGGCCGAAACAATAAAGAATGGCTGCCAAGAAGGGTCGTCGTAGTGGTCGATGCGCCGCACTGCGCCCATTAACCCAAGAGCGTAGAGTGGCATAAACGCTAGGATAAAGCCTATTTGCCACGCATAGGCGGAATACTTGCCTAGTCTGTCGTGCAATCTAAAGCCGAAAATCTTAGGGAACCAGTACGTGATTCCAGCCAAGAAGCCAAATACCACACCACCAATAATCGTATTGTGGAAGTGAGCAACTAAGAACATGCTGTTGTGTACCTGAAAATCGATGGCTGGTACAGCCATCATTACTCCGGTAACACCTCCGAGCGTAAAGGTAACCACAAAACACAAAAACCAAACCATTGGCGCATCGAACCGTATCTTCCCTTTGTACATAGTAAATAGCCAGTTGAAGATTTTTACACCTGTTGGTATGGCAATGACCATCGTCATAATTCCGAAGAATGCGTTAACGTTCGCTCCTGCCCCCATCGTAAAGAAATGGTGCTGCCAAACAATAAAGCTAAAAAACATTATGGCAATGAGTGCCGCCACCATCGTTCGGTAGCCAAACAATGCTTTGCGAGCAAATGTAGCCACTACTTCACTGAAAATGCCGAACGCTGGCAAAATTAATATATAGACCTCTGGATGCCCCCAAGCCCAGATGAGATTAATATACATCATAGGGTTACCGCCGAAATCTGACGTGAAGAAATGCATCCCCATTAAGCGATCAAGGGACAGCAAGCCCAAAGAGACGGTTAGCAACGGAAATGCAAGCATCACTAGTACCATCGATACCAACACGCTCCAAGCAAAAATTGGCATCTTCATAAGAGTCATTCCTCGTGCGCGTTTCTTTAGTATGGTGACTGTAAAGTTTATACCTGAGAGCAAGCTACCAATGCCTGCAATCTGCAGTGACCATATCCAGTAGTCCACGCCGGGACCAGGATTGTATTCAAGCCCGGTTAGTGGCGGATACCCTAGCCAACCACCATTACTAAAACCCCCGATAACGAGAGAGGTATTAATCAAAATCATTCCGGCTGCAAATAACCAAAAACTAACAGAGTTTAAGAATGGAAAGGCGACATCACGTGCACCGAGCATCAACGGCAGAGCAACATTGATTAAACCAAACATTAAGCCCATGGCCACGAAAAATATCATAATTGTCCCGTGCGCGCTAAATACTTGCTGGAAGGTGTCGGTGGTAAATAACCCGCTGTTATCTCCCACTGCCTGGGCTGTGTGAGCTCGCAGCATTAGAGCATCAGCCAAACCTCGTAGGAGCATTGCGATGGCTACGGCGATGTACATCACGCCAATTTTCTTGGCGTCAAGCGATGTGAGCCAGTTGTCCCACAACCAACGCCATTTTTTAAAGTAGGTAAGCGCAGCAACTATGGCGAGTGCGCTTAGCGGCAAGCCCACCGCGGCTCCTATAGTGGCGGGTTCAGTCGGCAAGTAATCGAGAGATAGTCGACCCAATAGGCCTTCGGCTAATGTGTGTATCATTCTATCTCTCCATTCATTGCATGTTCTGGCATAAATTTCATTTCGATTGCATGCATGAGCGATGTGTTGTGCAATGCATACTCTTTAGGCGAATCAAGCGTACTCGGCTTGCTAAGCTGTTTATACGTTGTCCAGTCTAGCCCGTTTGATGATTTTGCCAGTTCACCGTGCCAATCTACAAATGTTTTCTTGTCTACCGCTTCCACCATAAAGTCCATGCTCGCGTAGCCCTTGCCGTTTATATTCGTGTTGTACCCCCTATATGAACCGGGTTCAGTCGCAATCAGATTCAGCTTTGAGGTCATTCCATTCATTGTATAGATTTGTGAGCCTAGTGAAGGTATCCAAAAAGCACTCATTGGCGCATCTGAGGTGAGGCTAAATTCTACCGGAACATCTACAGGAATAATCAGTTTATCTACCGTCGCGACACGCTGGTGAGGGTACAGGAACAACCATTTCCATTGCAACGCTACGACTTCGATATTCATAGTTTCATTGCTTGACGCAATTCGCTTATATGGATCGAGAGAATGGCTCGTCTGCCACGTAATGACTCCCAGTACTCCAATAATTGCTATAGGTATACCCCACCATAAAGCCTCAAGTCTCGCATCGTGGGTTAGATTAGGGTCGTAGATCGCCTTTTTATTGCCCTCCCTGTACCGAACTGAGAACACTATCAGTAATGTAAATACAGGTACCACGACTATCGCACTTAGCACAGACGCCACTATGAGAAGCGAGCGCTGCTGCTCAGCAATGTTACCTGCAGGCTGCAATACGTCCAAAGTGGCATCGCGCAGAAGCCACCATCCAAGCGCCCCAATCGCGGCCAAAACGACTGCTAGTATAAGAACCCCTCGCGTTTTCATCTGTCTCAATCATAACGCTTATGAAATAGCAGGGCAAGCAAGCTTTTGAAAATTGCTCTAGAAATCGGCTGCTTGTTCAGCCTCGGTAGACTCACTGTCTTCGACATCAGTTGCGTCTAGAGTCTTTTCTACGCTATTCAAATCATCGGCATTTTTCACCGTAATCTTTTCTGCCGTTCGCTCTTCTGACGTTTCGGTCGTGCCAGTATCGGTATCTACGAACTTATTCCACGCAACGTAGCCTAGAGCCCCCACAAGACCCAACACTACAAGTACGATAGCAACTTCAATTACACTAAAACCACGTTGAATGTGTCTCATTACTGTTCAACCTCGCTTTCAGTGTTTGTTGAATCATTAAGTGCCTTTTTAACAACCTGTATCAGCTCTCGCACAGCGGTTTTATACTCTTTTAACGCATCGTGTCGTGTATGGATGGCTTCGCGGATAACACCATTTGGTCGCGAACTTTCAACGTTTGAACAATCAAAGTCTATTTGCCCGACGGCTTCAATTGCTGCGATGGCCGCAGCTTCTTTTTCGTCCGCGTTGGCAACTGCCGCGTCGTAGCCTTCAGCCAATAAGCCTTTTTCAACATAAAAACTCTTTACAGCCTCTTCGATACGCTGGAATACAGCTAGTTTCTTCTTTGATCGCTCTACACCATCGTCAATAAGTCGATTAATATTTGCCTCGCGCTCTTGGCATAGTTCAAATCGTTTACCGGCAAGTTTTTCCTTAATTTCATCGCGCTTTTTGTCGAACTTATCTTCAAGCATCTGTCGTCGCTCGGCTATTTTTGCTTCAAGCTTTGCTTGGCGTTCCGCCCTACTGTCATCTGAGCTAAAGTCTGAAGACTCGTCTTCATTTTCAGCTTCACTAGCATGCTCGGTTTCTGTTTCTTGTTCGTTTTCAACCTCAGAAGAATCTGAGCCTGAAGTATCGTCACCGCCGCGGCGTGCAAAGGCTGGGCTCGTTAAACCAACGGCCAACACCGATATCAAGGCTGTTAAAAGTACAAATTGCTTTATTTTCATATGGTACCTATTTTTACTACTATTTGCGACTAGCATATAGTACTTATGCTTTGTATGCAAGTTGTTTGATACTAACTTATTTCTGATCTACTAAAAGAGCGGCGACTTGCCGTATGAATACGACAAGCCAGGTGAATATCACGCCAGCGCACAACAGTTCGAAAGCCGTAAGGTTGAAGTAACTCAAGGGTCCTACTAACAGCCATAACCCCACCAAAAGACTTGCCATCATAGAGTAAGTAAATACGTAAAAGGCTCTTGAGAAGCCAGGAGCTATCCATGGAATACCCAAGGTAAGGCCAAGGAATATAAATGCCATACCTGCGGCGGCATTATTGTGAAGCTGTACCGATACATCGTATTGAAACAGCCCAACCATTGCTAAAAAGACCCCGATAAAGGCCAATGCGCCTCGCACTACGTTCACCCTTACGTCTTTATATTGTTTTTTTAAGCTTTTCAAGCGGCTAAAATCATTGGCAATATAGTCCGCCAACGCAACTATCACTAGCCCGCCGATAATAAGCGTTGCATTAAAAGTAATTCGTGACAACGCCGAATCACCGCCACCGAGCGAACTAAAGTGAAGCTGCCACCAATCTGGATCGCTTGTAGTAATCATGCTAGTAAGCGCACCAGACACGACGAATAGTGCTAGTACACCTGAGAGCCTTACGGTAGTAAGATTCGCAGCGCTGATATAGGTTAAGTACGACGTCGCACCGACTGTCGCTCCTGTCATGACAGAGGCCGTAACCCAATCTTGCAATAACCCTACAAACGCGAGGCTCAAAAGGTAGAAGAGCCCTGTAGTTAGCAAAAACACCAACGCTGCATGAATAAATGCAAGAGAAAATGTGGCCACGAATTCTTTCGCCGTAATGCTAAGTGCTTTATGCTTTTCTCGTTTTGCACCAGCGTATTGAGCCATAAAATGCGGCATAAAGAATAGTACGATCGTACTAAGTGCCGCGAGCACAGCACTAACAGTGCCAATTGAAGGCGACCCAAAAAATGGTACATCTGTTTTAAAAAATCTTGCCGCGGCTACGACCGCTGCTAGAGCACTCATAATAAACGCAAAATATAACGCCTGCGCTTCTATGCTTCGTTGCGATTGTTTTTTTACTTCCATACGCCTCCTTGGTTCTGGCTAAAGTATACGTCGAACAAACCGTACCTGCAAATAAAACACCGCCCCTAGAGGCGGTATTATATTACATTGCTTCAATGCTTATTTCGAGCTTCGCTTCTCGATAATCTCTTGCGCAACGTTTGGTGGAACTTCTTCGTAGGTATCGAGCTCCATTGTGCTTGCAGCGCGGCCTTGGCTCATTGAACGAATGTCGTTGGTGTAGCCAAACATGCTTGCTAGAGGCACGTGAGCCTTTACTAGCTTCGCGCCGCCAGCGAGGTCTTCCATAGAATCAATTCGTCCGCGACGTGAGTTGAGGTCACCAATTACATCACCCATAAATTCTTCTGGTGTGGTCACTTCTACCAACATCACAGGCTCGAGCAAGATAGGTTTCGCTTGCTTAATACCTTCACGAGCAGCCAGGCTACCCGCCAAAGAGAACGCGAGTTCGGATGAGTCAACGTCGTGGTAGCTACCGTCGTAAAGCGTAGCTTTAATGTCTACCACTGGGTAGCCGGCGATAACACCACCGTCAAGCGTTTCCTTGATACCCTTTTGTACTGCTGGTCGGTACTCTTGTGGAACCACACCACCTTTGATTTCGTCGATGAATTCGAAGCCCTTACCAGGTTCGTTTGCTTCAAAGCGTACCCAAACATCACCATACTGACCACGACCACCAGATTGTTTGGCATGCTTACCCTGAACTTCTGAGGTTCCCTTAATCGTTTCGCGGAAAGCTACTTGTGGCTCACCAACGTTAGCCTCTACCTTAAACTCTCGCTTCATGCGGTCAATCAAGATGTCTAGGTGTAGCTCACCCATTCCAGACATAATGGTCTGGCCGGTTTCTTCGTCGGTGTGCACACGGAATGTTGGGTCTTCTTCGGCAAGACGTTGCAATGCAATACCCATTTTTTCTTGGTCAGCCTTAGATTTCGGCTCAACAGCAATCGCAACAGGCGGCTCTGGGAAGGTGATACTTTCAAGTGCAATCGGGTGAGCAACTTCACACAGTGTGTGACCAGTAAAGGTACTCTTAAGGCCGACAACGGCAGCAATGTCGCCAGCGTGAATTTCATCAATTTCCTCACGTTTGTCGGCGTGCATACGTACGATACGACCTACACGTTCTTTTTCACCAGTAGTAGTATTCAAGACATAGCTACCGGCCTTCAATGTACCGCTGTATACACGAACGAAAATGAGCTTTCCAACAAATGGGTCGGTCGCAATCTTAAATGCCAAACCAGCCATAGGCTCGGTTGCTTCAGGCTTGCGGCTTACTTCATCGCCAGTTTTAGGGTTAGTGCCCCAAATTGCATCTACGTCTAGTGGGCTTGGCAGGTAATCGTTTACAAGGTCAAGTACTTTTTCTACAATCACACCACGGCCGTCGCCACCGGTTACTAGGTAAAAATCACCAGCAAGTACACGTTTGCGAAGTGCTACCTTTAAGTCAGCTTCAGAGATAGCTTCTTCGCCACCTTCAAAGAACTTCTCCATCATTGCGTCGTCGGCTTCTACTGCTGCTTCTACAAGCAGGCTGCGAGCGTTCTTTGCTTTATCAAGCATGTCAGCAGGGATATCGCCTTCAATGAGCTCGTGGTCGGTAAAGTCGTTGTAGGTGTACGACTTCATGGTTACGAGGTCAACAACACCGTTGATATCTTTTTCAAAGCCGATTGGCAGATGTACAGGCAATGCGTGCTTTGAAAGACGGTTGTGAATACTTTCGAGAGATTTGTAGAAGTCGCCACCAGTTTGGTTGATCTTGTTGATGAAACAAATACGAGGCACACCGTACTTGTTTGCCTGGCGCCACACAGTTTCGGTCTGTGCTTCCACGCCCATTTTTCCATCAAATACCACTACGGCACCGTCAAGCACACGCAGTGAACGCTCTACTTCTGCGGTAAAGTCAATGTGACCTGGAGTGTCAATAATATTAATCTTGTGGTCTTTCCAGAAACAGGTAACAGCAGCTGAGGTAATAGTAATACCTCGCTCGCGTTCTTGCTCCATCCAGTCGGTGGTAGTTTCACCTTCGTGAACTGCACCAATCTTGTGGCTAAGACCTGTTCGGTACAAAATACCTTCAGTTGTAGTGGTTTTACCGGCGTCAATATGCGCGATAATACCGATATTGCGATAGTCCTTAAGCGGGACGTCTTTTTGTGCCATTTCTTCTCTCTTTCTCTCTGAGTAAATGAATTAGTTATTTTTTGCCATAAAAAATAGCGCTCTGCCTAATATTGTAGCAAATTTAACCTACTATTACTATAGGGCTAAGCAATCACCATTGCTGCGATTGACTGTAGCGGTATCTTATGGAGGTTATTCGCTTCGTCCTCAACTGTAACTGTAAGATCTTCACCTGTTTCAAGCTTCGACACATCTATTATCGTACCGTGTAAAGTGTCGTCCTTGCCAGATGAAAGAGTTTTAAGTTCAACCGTACTGGAATTCAACATGAGTCCCAGTATATAGGAGATGCTGTCTTTCGCGGCTGTATTGTCGCTTGAGCTGTAGTACTCGGCAGCGGCTTGCAAATACAGAATCCCCTCAGGCGAAAGCGTATCAACTCCGTGTGCATCGACAATTGCATCATAAAAGGAAGTAACATTGTCGGTCAATGTGCCGCCTCGGGTAATTTCCTTTAGCTTCTCAATTTGTTCAAAAATTTCCTTTGCTCGCTCATATCCATCTATGCTGAGCTTAGCGGTTCCTTCTAGTGGTATAGATGCCACTTCGTGCACAAGCACATCCACGACAGGCACCTCATTAGCTTCATAAGGCTGTAAAATCTGCGACGCTCTAGTACCTCGCACATAAAATTCAGCCGAAAATATATCAGGATCTCCTTCGATTTGTACTGGCTTTACAATAATCCCGACCAAACTCACTAATGATTCTTCATATGCTTCAAGAGATCTTGCGTCTTCTATACTTACAATTTGCAAGCCTTTATTGTCTGAGTGAGTGTCATCATCTTCACTCAAGGTACCGTGAACCTCTAGTTTCGGAGGCAATACCACGTCAATACCAGATACTACAATTCGATAATTGTTGACGCCTGTTTGCAATGCCCGTCGAGATATTTCGCTGCCAACTTCAGCTGCATGCACGTGAGCTTCCTGAGCCGTTGCGTAGCGAGCTGTTTTCGTAAAGTTTATTGCCAATGCGTACATTTCGTTTAATCCATCTTGAGCTAGCTGCATGTGCTCAAACCTCTGCCTTGCACTGCTTTCTGTAGTCTCAACAGGTGTAAGTCTAACGTCACCCGCTCCCAAATTTTCAAGGCGGTTGTCGACATCTTTCGAGATACCTCTTATAGCACGATCAAGCACTGATACCTTTGGCACAGTTGCGTATAAACGGCCAACCGCGTCGAGGGGTATATAGCCAACTCGTGCGTAAGCTCCTGATTCGTCTGGAAATCCAGCCATTATCCCAGCTCTATCTGCAGCGATATCGATTTCTGGTGTGGTTATAATTTCTGAAGATCCTTCAGGAAAATCAAGCTTGGCCCAGGTTCCATCATCATCCTGAACTTCAAAAACCTCACCAGGAACCAGCTCAAGTACGCATGGAAGTTCTTTTGAAAATGCTAGCTGTTTTGTTACATATCGCGACAAGTTTGTTCCCAGTTCATGTGTTTCACTCAACTCTGTCTGTATTTGACGCATCATGTTTCGCAGCCTCTGTAGAGACGTAGTGTAGTCGGATGGGGCGACTTCGATGATTTGGTTTAGCTCTGTAAACAATTCTGGGTACGTCTCTTGTAGCCAAACCGATACTTGCAAGTCGGTTATTGTGTCATACTCCACGACTGCGGTGTCGTGATACACAACCAAGCATGGGTCGTCCTCTTCATCACCCTCTAGCCCAAACGCGTAAACAAAACGTGCGTTTTGGTCTTCGTCTTTTTCGCGCGCTACATCAATAACCCCAAAAGACTGTAAGCGAGCATCGGTACATACCCAGTACGTCCCTCGCTCGTCATATGAAGGCTCTCCCCATATTCCTATAAAGAATTTCAGAGTCGCATCGTGCTCGTCTTTTAGGTACACTCTGCCACATACTGTTGCTACCTGCTCATGGAACTCCCAAAGCTCGTTTAATCTTTCTGCGATATGGGTATAGTAGGGCGACATAATGCCGCCGTTAGTGTTAACCTCTCTCTCCACCGCTGCGCGGTTTGCCTCAAAGTCGACAAGGCCTTTGTCTCTACTCGATTCTATTGCAACTCCGGACGCCTGGATAATCGCGTCAAAATCAAAATCTGGAGGTGTTGGGTCTCCCGTAGTCATGAAACCATACTACGACGCACTAACAGATATCACAAGCATAGCCAGAATATGCTATACTCGGGCTTAATATGAGTAAAAAATCGCTTACTCTCTACTGCTTCTCGCCGCCTGTTATGCTGGCCACATTTGCTGTCGAAATAATGTTTGCAGTATACGTACTGTACCGATACAAACTCACAAAAATGGCTCAAATTATGGTTACTATACTTATATGTTTGGCGACGTTCCAAGGTGCCGAATTTGTATTGTGTGGCGGGCTCGGGCTCTCTGGAATAGATTGGGCGCGCGTAGGCTACGGTGCGATTACCCTATTACCGCCACTAGGCCTACATCTTGCGTATGAAATAGCCGGGAAGAAAAGTGATTACTTTCTAAAGGCAGCCTACGGTTCGGCCATAGCATTTTTGGCCTACTACACCTTTTCTAGCTTCGCTATGTCAAATACCGTTTGCTATGCCAACTACGTTATCTTCGACACAGACAGCCTGGGCGCAAAGCTCTACGGTATTTATTACTATGGCTGGTTGCTAACGGGTATATATTTCGCTCACAAATGGGCTTCGAGCATGAAAAAACAGCGAAAAACTGCGCTGTATGCGCTTATCGCTGGCTACGTATCGTTCATGCTACCTACAGCTCTCGTGAATATCATGGACGCTTCTACTGTGGCCGCTATTCCTTCTATCATGTGTGGATTTGCCGTAATATTGGCTATTGTTCTGGTAGGCAAAGTGGCCCCTGAAGTATTAGTAGATAAAGCCGATACTCACTCGCTCAGATTTAGACTGCCCTTTTAGTCTGCAAACCTTGAGTAGTTTACACCATAAGTACGCTATACTATGAGCATGGCGCTTAAGAAGCATTTGGGCTATCACTATTGGTATGAGCTGTATCTGTCGAGAGACGATTTGAGCGTAATCGAATGGCAAAAGGCTTTATTCTCTATATCCCAGTATATCGGTTTCTTGCGAAAATGGGCTGTATTTACCCAAATAGAAAATAATACCGTCCACTACTTCGTGGGTAGCAATAAAGATATCAGCACGCTTTCAAGCAACCTAAGCGGCATGGTCATTAGGCCTATTGACCCAAAAAAAGTAGCACCACCAAGGCGGAGTAAAGCCGAACGACTTGTCCAATTCGTCGCCGGTGGAACCGTTCTAGATATTCGAGAAAAGTACCAAGTAAAGCGAAGTAAGGATTTAGAGTGGGCGAGCTTCACTGTTCGTACCATCAATATAGAGAAGTCGTATACTGAAGTTCAATTCGCTTTCAAAGACAGGGGTAGCTCATATAGCGTTGCCACAAAACGATTATTCGCCCTACCCTCACAGCTGCTAGCAATCGACTTCCTCGCTAACCCGAAATATCTGCGCAAAAAGCAGCCAAAGTACCTCGACATTCAAAAGTCTATGCATATCATGCGCTCAGATTCTATGAATGCCCTTTTCGAAGTAGACACCTTCCCATACCTACCTCAAAACTATTACCTGCCGTTAGAGAGCTACGACTTTGATAAACACTCATTTATCATTGGTGCGAGTGGAAGCGGCAAGTCAAAGTTTCTGGGATTGTTTATCCATCGCCTACTATCGCAAGCAAATCACCGGCAAAAGTATCGAGTAGTGGTTATCGACCCACACGCGTCACTTGAAGATGATTTGGGTGGAATCCCAGGCAGTAACGTGGTGCGTTTTAAATCAAACGACGACGGCGCCGAGTTGTTTGCTGGTTCTGGTGCAGACATATCTGCCGCAACAGAACTTACTGGCACCTTGTTTAAATCTTTAATAGCAGACCAATTCAACCCGAAACTCGAGCGCGTATTGCGGTTTAGTTTGTACGTACTAATGACTGCGCAAGTAATGTCTTTAGATAATTTAAAGCGCTTTCTGACTGATACGGAATATCGGGCACAACTTTTAAAACATGTCGGTAGTTATGTTCCCGCCAATATCATAAAGTTTTTCGGAAGCGATTTTAATGAGCTACGAACCAAACACTACAACGAGGCGATATCGCCACTCGTGTCACTAGTTGAAGAAATGCAAATGCAGCCATCACTGGGCGAACAAAGCGACGAAACCCAATCACTTGCCAAACTCATCTCTACTCACCCGCTGACTGTTTTTTCTTTAAACAAAGTAAGCATGGGAGAGAAGGTAGTAAAAACAGTTGCGGGGCTTTTGATTCAGCAGATTTTCTTATTGGCGCAGTCTCGCACTCTTAACGAAAAAATCATTCTTGTTATAGATGAGGTATCGGTAATACAAAACCCAACTATCGCTCAAATTTTAGCTGAAGCACGCAAATATAATCTCACGGTGTTCCTTTCTCAGCAATATTTTGGACAAATCGAGAAACCGCTCCAAGACGCAATCTTTTCAAACGTTGCAAACTACTACACGTTCAAGGTGTCCGAAGAGGATGCACGAGCACTTGAAGGCAATCTCACAATCGAACTTCCGAAAGACGCTTTGCTCGAAGAAAAAGAGCTAGGTAATAAAGAAAGCGAGCTTCGGGTAAAGATTCTTACGTCCCTGCACTCACGTGAATGTTTAGTACGGCTTTCTAGTGATGGGCAATACCTGCCTTGCGTTAAGGCAAAAACTGTCGATTTCTCAGGAACAGGTCAGGCACAAAATGTTGAAATGAAAAAATACACCACCACACATATGCCCACAAAGTTTCAAGAGTCGATTCAGGCGCAAAGCTCATTTGCTGCATCCCCTAGTAGTGCTACTTTCGAAGTTGCTAGCGATACTCCTCAAAAACCCAGCACGCACCCCACCACCTTAGCCGAATTCCTAGCATCACAAAGTCTTAATCTCGATAGAAAGCAGCAGAAAGGAAAGAAATAATGGACACTACCAAGGCAAAAGAAATACTCGACACCGTAATGGGGGCCGTGTTTGGCTATCAAAACCCCTACAGCCTTGAACAAGCAATGCAAAAGTTTGCCTTCGACCTTTCTCTTCCACAACAAGTACAGGATGCCGTGACGAATCAGCCTACGTGGGCTTCCTCGGTTAACCCTTCTCGATTCGTGTCACTCGAAAATATGCGAAAAATCAATGCGGACAGCGAGTGGATGATTGATAAGAAGCCACTTTCATCGATTGAAGATATTTTACAAGCATGGACGGAGACCAATTACACCACAACTGAACGACAGATTGAGTCAGAAAACGTAGCTGAAAGTGACAGTATAAATAATAGTGAAAATGTGTACCGCTCAGCTATGATTCGCCGCAGCAAAAATGTATTATTTTCTCGCAGCTGTATTGATTCCGAATTTATCGTTGGTTGTTCAGAATCACAAACAACTACTTTTTCGATTCGAGTAGAAGATAGCCAGCTTACCTCAAACAGCTTTAACGTTATTTGGTCTGCAAAAGTGACCAATTCATTCTTTATTCAAGATTGTTATGATGTGATGGATTGTATGTTCTGCTCACATATCGGCGGTAAGCGCTTTTGCATTGCGAACATGCAATTTACGGAAGAAGAATACTACAAGATTAAAGATATAGTTGTTCGCTGGATTTTTAATTCGTAGAGCTGTCCCTTAAGGTGTTTGGGAAGCGTTTCTGTTCTTGTTTAGATAGTTTATTTAAAGCAAACACCGCAAGACTTTCTTCGCCGGGTCTCCTGCCTTCAACTGCGTCTCGAACATGCTCAAGGAACTGTGCTCTCAAAGACTGAAGCGGACGCATTACAATACCCGCCACTGCCGCACCAAGAATTGAATAGCCGATAGCGCTAGCCTCATCGATAGTAATTTCTTCATTTCGAAGACGAAATCTGTCAACATATGCGGCTTTCGTTCTCTCGACGCCTTTTAGATAGCGATAAGAAACGCCCACCACTTTTCGTTGTGATGGGCGATCTTTGAACACGATTCTATTAACCTCGTGCGAAGTGAGCAAAGGCGCGGTTGGCCTCTGCCATCTTGTGAGTGTCTTCCTTCTTCTTGAAGGCTGCACCAGCTTCGTTGTAGGCGTCAACGATTTCAGCAGCTAGGCGCTGTTCGTAAGGAATACCCTTGCGAGCACGTGCGCTTTGGACAAGCCATGAAAACGCGTAGTGTTGCTGACGGTGACCAGCTACAGGGAATGGAATCTGATAGTTGGCACCACCAACACGGCGGCTTTTTACTTCAAAGTTTGGCGACACGTTCTTGAGTGCTTTTTCAAACACTTCAAGTGGATCTTCAGAATTCAACTTTTTCGCGGCACCTTCAAGTGCTGCATACACCGCACGTTCGGCGACAAGTTTTTTGCCATCGAGCATGCTTTTGTTGATAAGGCGCTGCACAAGCACGCTCTGGTACTTGCGGTCTGGTTTTAGCTCGCGCTGAAGCTTTCTAGTAACTTTACGAGGCATTACTTAGTATCCTTCTTGCTGCCGTACTTACTACGACCACGTTTGCGTCCATTTACACCTTGAAGGTCGAGCGCACCACGAACAATGTGGTAGCGAACACCTGGAAGATCCGGTACACGACCACCGCGAACAAGCACAACAGCGTGCTCTTGTAGGTTGTGACCTTCACCACCGATGTATGCCCACACTTCTTGCTTGTTGGTAAGGCGCACACGTGCAACCTTGCGAAGCGCAGAGTTAGGCTTTTTAGGTGTTTTAGTCGTTACTTTGATACATACACCACGCATTAGCGGAGCATTTTGCTCGTAATAGCGGGTTTTTAGTGCGTTGTGAATAGTTCCCAGCGCAGGAGACTTCGATTTCTTCGAAGCTGTCTTGCGTGGTTTACGCACCAATTGGTTGATAGTTGGCATTAAAATGCTTCTCCCATTAGTTATATGGATTCGTTTTGCAACTTACTACTCAGCATGTAGTACTTGCCTCTTTCTGATTACATTTGTAAAAGTGTACACGTTTTCACAAACAAACCAGAGGAAACTCTGGTAGTATTATAGCAATTTGGAATGTTTTTGTCTAGCAGCTAAAGAGATGTGCCTCTAGCACTGGATTTTTCGATTTCAGTTTTGTGTTTAGGTGGCAATACTTGAATTATACGCTCATCGCCTCTACATTTTTGCCCAAAATATATACGTGTCCGACTTGCTGTGTCGCCGGCAGATACTTTCCCTGTAAACGGTGCATTTCCTGCTAAGCGATACATCGGCAGTATCGTGTTATCGTCAATTCTCAAAGGATTAAGATTTAACATACGCTTTATCGCATGCTCTTGTGAGTAGTTTGTTCGGAAAATAGCCATTAATGCACTGCGCAAAAACTCCTCAAGTCGCTTGTCGTGGCTATGTTTTGCAATATAGTCACGGAAACCCTTTGAAGCAATAACTTTATCAACCACAGCTGCGTCAGCACCTTCTTCTCGAAAATCAAGGATTAGCGGCTCTTCCAGGCCGCTTACATAGATGCGTCCCTGGCTGACAACCTGTACATCATACTTATCAATCGTAATCGCCGGAGCGTCTGCCGTAGCTTGATTGGTGGGAGAGCCCGGTCGACGTGAACGTTTCGATGCTTGACTTTGAGTTGTCCTACCTCTATACAAGCTCATTTTTTTCGTAGGGTTAAACCAGCCGGGTACTAGTGGAACTGAAAATGCCTCAAGCACACGCCTATCCTGATCTCGTCGCTGCGCAAACTTTTTTGCCATGTCGGTATTCACAGCACTCAACTTTGATGGGTGTATGCGTTCGAGTAGCCTTTCGCACAGTCCATATTGGTTCTGCGGACACACAACACCTGCCGCTGCCTGTGCTACCACAGCGGCTTCAGTGAGCGACCGTACTGCATCTGGCGAGTGGCTGTTTCGATTGACGTAATCTAAAAGTGTATTTGTTCCTTGTTTGCCACCATCCTGCGCAAAGAAACGTAAAAGCAGGCTTTTCGGACCTCTAGCAATGTCATAGGCTGCAACTAACTGTAAGTCTTCTGGGATTGTGCGTATAGTGTCGGGGTTGAACATTCGTTTCACTGTTTCGGGCTCTTCATCGATAAGTTCAGCAAGTATTAGGCGCGCTCCTTGCTCGTAAACAAACACGCCAGCAAATTGTTCCATTGCATCTACCTTAATCACATTCTCGCCTATTCGTAAGTCGACATCCTGGTTCCAAGTGTTAACTAATTCGCTGTCAGAGAGATCTATACCGCCTACCGTATGAAGAAGCTCACCGATTTTGTCACCAAAATGCTCTCTTTGCTGCCTAGTGCCAGAGAAAGCGATGTCATCTGCTTCCATACTATCAAGCACTGGGTCGCCTTCAATTAACTCGTTAACCTCTTCTAATGCAGCGTTGCGAAGTGGTACAAGAGCATTTCTATAGGCACGAGAGCACTGCTGCGCATTTACATTGATGTACGGATAATTGTTTCGAACGGTATTGAAGGCGCGCGACTCTCCGATGGTGATAGCCCTTTTTGCGGATGTCAGCACCGCTTGCCAATATACTGCGAAATTGCCAAGGTGCTCAAAGAGCTCGCTTGGTTCATCATCGTCATCAAATACTACCTCGCTTTTGTGAGAAATACAGTAATCTGGTCGACATGCATCGGCAACAGGAGCTAGCTCAGTCATTTGTTGTAGTATACCAATCTGCCACACTACGCCAAAGCATAACGATAATTCGGCTGGTCTAGTGTTCTAACTATCTTCGCCAATGATAGATCTCAAGCCTTCGTATCGCTGCGCTTGCTCTTCCGTAAGCTCAGGTGCACCTTTTCGCTCGAAGTAAGCCAAAACCTTACGATAAAACTCGAGCTTCTCTTCGCTATCTACAACGTAATCTGTAAAGTTTTCTGTGGCTTCTTTGCCTTCAACGTGAAAAACATCGACTACGCCGTCGTTATCAATCACATTTGCAAGGCCTATCAAGATTCGCTTGTCAGGAATATCGGCAATGGCAACACCTTTGTTGTAATACAGCCATTCCGAGATTGGATCATATTTTTCCATATTTTTCTATTATAGCATAAATGCAAGTATTATTCAAGTTAGCTCTATTCCGCTACTAAATACTAGCCCCTTTCGAGGCTAGTATTTACCACTTGAGAGTGTAAGACTATACGGCTTCGTATAAGTCTACGTCATCAGCGATGCCGTCGGCGAGGTCTGTGTTTAGATCTGCTTCAGGTACAACACCAGTTCCTACAGGAATCTTGCGACCAATGATAACGTTCTCTTTTAGACCGTGCAATCGGTCGGCGCGACCACTCGTTGCAGCGTTGATAAGCACACGGGTAGTGTCTTGGAATGACGCGGCAGATAGCCAGCTATCGCTCCAGATAGACACCTTGGTGATACCAAGAAGCAATTGGGTGTACTGCGCAAGCTCTTTGCCCTCTTCGGCCAAGGTGCGGTTGGCTTCAACCACAGCTGCCTTAGACACAATATCGCCAGTTACAAACGTAGAGTCGCCCGGGTCTTCAACCTGAACACGGCTAAACATTTGACGCACGATAATCTCGAGGTGCTTATCGGCTACGTCCTGACCTTGGCCAGCGTAGATTCGAAGTACTTCGTTGATGATGTAGCGCTGAGTTGCCTCAGTACCCTTGAAGCGCATAAGGTCGTGCAAGTTGAGTGAACCGAAGGTTAGTCGGTCACCCGCCTCAACCTTGTCACCAGCCTTAACGACTAGCTGAGCGCTGCCAGGGATTTCATAACGAACCGGTGCACCTGCGTTGGCGGCAAGCACAACAGCTGTTTTCGTTACTTCTACGACACCGTCGAATGGTGCAACCAATGGTTTAGCTTCGTCATCAGCGCTTGCTAGTACGTCACCAGCTTTTACACTACTGCCAGCTTTCACCATAACGGTGCGGCCTTCAAGCGCCAGTTTCTCAACATGGCCGTCTTCAGGAGTCACTTGAACAATGTACTTATTACCGTCTTCCCAAACATCTACCACACCAGTTACTTCTGAAATGTGTGCCTGACCCTTTGGTGAACGAGCCTCGAAGAGCTCTTCAACACGAGGGAGACCTTGGGTGATGTCACCACCTGCCACACCAGATGCGTGGAAGGTTCGAAGCGTCAACTGTGTGCCAGGCTCACCCACAGACTGAGCGGCAATCACACCAACCGGTTGGTTGGCTGCGACTAGGCTACCAGTAGCCATATCGATACCATAGCTTTTCTGTGGAATACCTTGCAGATTCTTTGTGGAGAGAATACTCTGAATCTTCACTTCAGTAATAGACTCATCGTTTTCGATTGAATCCGCAACTTCGCGGGTAATCAATTGATCTTTAGCAATGTGACCCTTAATTTCCTGTGCAGTGTAGCGGCCGTATAGACGATTTGCAAACGCAATCATTGTTTGGTCTGATTCACTGCGGTAGATAGTGAAGCCATCGTCATCATGCGCCTCATCACCAACTGTAAAGACATCTTGCGATACGTCCACCAAACGTCGGGTAAGGTACCCAGAGTCAGCGGTCTTTAGAGCGGTGTCGATAAGACCCTTACGCGCACCACGGGTTGCCACGAAGGCTTCAAGGCTAGAAAGTCCATCTTTGAATGAGCTTCGAATTGGCAGCTCAATTTCGCGGTTGGTTGCATCCACCTGAATACCAATCATGGCACTCGCAAGCTTCACGTTTGAGATGTCACCACGTGCACCAGAGTTCACCATCACAGAGATGCTGGTGTCCATGTTGGCAAGCTGTTCTTGCAAGAAGTTTGATACTTGGTCGTCGATGCCACGCCATGTACCTACGGTAAGGCTGTAGCGCTCGTTGTCGGTAATCAAACCTTGGTCGTACTGCTCTGAAATCAATGCAGTCTTTTTGTCACCTTCTGACACGAACTTGCCGATTTCATCGAAGGTAATGTAGTCATCCTTACCAGTTGATACAGCGGCGACGGTAGCGAAGCGGAAGGCTAGACCCTTCATTCGGTCGGCGGTTCGAGCAGTTTCTTCGGCGCCGTAGCGATCGAAGATTCGAGCCAATACCTTCTTGAGCTGCTTCTTGGTTTGCACATTGTTGTCGTATGGGAAATCTTTTGGCAGAATTTCATTGAAGAACACGCGACCAAGGGTAGTCTCACGAATTTCACCCTTGGTGTGGATACGAATTGGGCTTTGCAGTTGCAAGTGGCCGCCGTCGTACGCCATTTCGGCTTCAAACACGCTACTGTAAGCTTTGGTTTCTTTCGTTTGTGCGGTTGGTTTCACATACGTGAGGTAGTAGTTTCCAAGCACCACGTCCTGTCCGATGTTAAGCACTGGAGAACCATCAGCTGGTTTTAGCAAGTTGTTGGTTGCGCTCATCAAATCGCGTGCTTCAGCTTGCGCTTCATCTGATAGCGGCAAGTGAACAGCCATCTGGTCACCATCGTAGTCGGCGTTGAAACCGTTTGCTACAAGTGGGTGAAGCTGAATCGCCTTACCTTCAACGAGCTTCGGCATAAATGCCTGAATACTGAGGCGGTGAAGACTTGGTGCACGGTTTAGAAGTACGTACTTGCCTTCGATTACTGCATCGAGTGCGTCCCATACTAGCGCGTCGCCAGCTTCGATAAGTCGAGTTGCTGAACGGATGTTGTGGGCGTGCTCGCCGCGGATAAGCCAGCTAATGACAAATGGCTTGAACAGTTCAAGAGCCATTTGCTTTGGCAGACCACACTGGTTGATCTTTAGCTTTGGACCCACCACAATCACTGAACGACCCGAGTAGTCAACACGCTTACCAAGCAAGTTTTGACGGAAACGTCCTTGCTTACCCTTTAGCATGTCTGAGATAGACTTCAGACGACGTCGGCCACCGGTTGCATTCACTGCGCGGCCACCACGGGCTGCTGAGTTATCTACCAATGCGTCGACGGCTTCTTGAAGCATACGCATTTCGTTACGACGAATCACTTCAGGAGCATTTAGCTCAACCAGCTTCTTTAGACGGTTGTTTCGGTTGATAACACGACGGTAAAGGTCATTTAGGTCAGATGTCGCGAATCGGCCACCAGTTAGTTGCACCATTGGGCGAAGATCTGGAGGAATCACTGGTAGAACAGTAAGTGTTAGGCTGCTTGGTTTGATACCAGCAGAGTGCATGCCCTCAAGCACCTTCAAGCGCTTCAACAGCTTCTTCTCGCGTTGGCCCTTGGCGCCTTCAACTTCTTCGGTAAGTTGAGCAATCAGAGTTGGAAGGTCGATTTCATCAAGCAACGCTTTCAATGCTGTACCGCCCATGCCAACTTCTACAAGTTCTTCGTATTCTTCTGGCAAGTTTCGGTAATCAGTTTCTGAAATGAGCGCGCCCTTTACGAGGCTATCAAGCTGAGCTTTTTTCGCTTCATAGCGTTCCTCAAGCTCGGTTTGTTCCTTCGTTTGCGCTTCAGCCAATGCTTTTACGTCTGCGCCGTCGGCTTCAGCTTCTTTTTCGTAGCGCATTTTAATCGCAGCGCGACCGGCTTCAGTTTCAGCCTCAAGATCAGCAAGCATCTTTTCACGAGCCTCATCATTGCTCTTCAAGATAACGTAGGTGGCAAAGTACGCAATACGTTCGAGATTACGAACCGTCATGCCCAAAAGCAAGCTCATAGCGCTTGGCGTGCCGCGCATGAACCAAATGTGCGCTACAGGAGCAGCGAGGCTGATGTGGCCCATTCGTTCACGACGTACAATACTTTTCGTTACCAGCTCGCCATTTTTATCGACAGCTGCCTCTCGTGAGCGTACGCCCTTTAGCTTGCTATCGTGCGGGTTGATGTCTTTTACTGGACCGAAGATTCGTTCACAGAACAAGCCATCTCGCTCTGGTTTTTGTGTACGGTAGTTAATTGTTTCTGGCTTGGTAACTTCACCATGGCTCCACTTTAGGATGTCATCCGGACTCGCTACAGCGAGGCGGACTGCATCAAAGTCAGCAATACCAGTTGTAGGGACAACACGTGACATATTACGCCTCCTCCTTGTCTGCATCTGTGTCTGCAAATTCCTCTGCAGTTTCGATACTTAGTCCATCTTCTTCGAGATCAATCTCATCGGCTTCATCAAGCACAGTTTCTTCATCCTCGTCAGCGATTACCGGCACGGCGGGTACTGTTTTATCGGCTGGGCCAGCTTCGGCAATCACTTCTTCGGCGTCGACAACTTCAGACTCGTCAAGCAAGTCAACACGTAAGCCAAGACCTTGAAGCTCTTTCACCAACACGTTGAAGCTTTCTGGAAGCTTTGGACCAACGATTTCTTCATCCTTGATGATTGCTTCGTAGGCTTTTGCACGTCCGTAGACGTCGTCTGACTTAATGGTAAGCATTTCCTGCAAAGTGGTAGCTGCGCCGTATGCTTCGAGTGCCCACACCTCCATTTCACCAAATCGCTGACCACCGTTTTGTGCCTTACCACCAAGCGGCTGTTGGGTAACCATAGTGTATGGTCCGATTGATCGCGCGTGAATCTTGTCTGAAACCATGTGGTGAAGCTTAATAATGTGCATCACACCAACTGTGGTTCGCTCTTCAAAGGCTTCGCCGGTGCGACCGTCAAATAGCTGGCTCTTGCCGTCTGGGGCATAGCCCGCTTTTTCAAGCTCGCTTGAAATGACACTGTTTGGAACACCATTGAATGGTGGTGTCGCAACCTTGTAACCAAGCGCCTTTGCAGCCATACCAAGGTGAGTTTCAAAGAGCTGACCAATGTTCATACGGCTCGGCACACCGAGTGGGTTCAATACTACGTCAATTGGCGTACCATCTTCCATGAATGGCATGTCTTCAACAGGCAGAATTCGAGCCACAACGCCCTTGTTACCGTGACGACCAGCAAGCTTGTCTCCGACGCTAATCTTGCGAAGTTGCGCAACGAAAATCTGAATTTGCATAAGTACACCGGCTTTTAGTTCGTGGCCGTTTTCTCGAGAGAAAATCTTTACGCCAACAACTTTACCACCGCCAGCGTTGTTCATGCGCTGTGAAGTATCGCGCACATCTTTGGCTTTTTCACCAAAGATAGCACGCAGTAGACGCTCTTCAGAGCTAAGCTCTTGCTCACCCTTTGGAGTAATTTTACCTACTAGTACGTCTCCGGCCTTTACCTCAGAGCCTACTTGCACGATTCCGTCTTCGTCGAGGTGACGAAGGCTTTCTTCAGACACGTTTGGAATGTCTCGGGTGACGATTTCTGGACCAAGCTTGGTTTCACGAACTTCAACATTGTAATCTTTGATGTTGATACTAGTGAGGCTATCATCTTTTACCAGGCGGTCTGAAAGGACGATGGCGTCGTCCATGTTGTAACCACCCCAAGGCATAAAGGCAACAGTAAGGTCACGGCCGAGTGCCAACTCACCGTCGGCAATTGAGGCACCTTCGATTAGAATGTCACCTGTTTTAACCTTTTGGCCACGCATTACCCGTGCTTTTTGGTTAATTGAACGGTCGTCGTTGCTTTTCGCAAAGTGAATAAGCTCATACACCTTCACGCCGTCTTTGTACTTAACGTGAATTTCATCTGCATCGGCGCGAACCACTTCACCAGGGCCTTCAGCAACCACTAGTTGGCTGGTGTTTCGGGCAATTTCGCCTTCAATACCGGTACCTACGGTTGGAGACTGTGGCGTCAGTAGCGGTACGGCCTGCTTCTGCATGTTTGAACCAGTCAAGCTGCGGTCAACACGGTTTTTCTCGATAAATGGCACGAGGCTAGCTACTGAACCTAGAATCTGCTTGTTTGCAGCGTCGATGTAGGTTACTTCGCTGGCGTCAACCTGCTCTGGTAGTAATTCGTTACGCGCGCTTACGCGGTCTGAAACAAACTTGCCATTTTTGTCTAGCTCAGCACTACCGTCGGCGATAACTTCAGTGGCTTCCTGGCTAGCGTCTAAGTACACAACTTCGTCGGTTACTTTACCATTCTTTACTTTTAAGTAAGGAGTTTCGATAAAGCCGTATTCGTTTACGCGTGCATAAGATGCAAGGTTAAGCACCAATCCAATGTTGGCACCTTCCGGTGTTTCCACGCTACAGAGTCGTCCGTAGTGGGTTGGGTGAGCGTCACGCACATCAAAGCCGGCGCGTTCACGACTCAAACCACCAGGGCCCATAGAGCTGAGGCGTCGTTTGTGCGAAAGCTCAGACAGAGGGTTAACTTCGTCCATAAGTTGGCTCAACTGGCTTGAAGCAAAGAATTCACGCACTGCAGCAACTACAGGACGGGCGTTGATTAGCTGGCTTGGAGTGACACTTTCGAGGTCACTCATGCTCATGCGATCCATAGCGTTGCGTTGCATACGAAGCATACCTACGCGGAACTGACGAGCAACAAGCTCACCAACTAGTTTTACTCGGCGGTTTGATAACGCGTCGATGTCATCCGGCAAATCTTGGCTGTTGTTGAGGCGAATAATTTCGCTCACAATAGCAACAAGATCGCTCATTTGGAAGACGCGGTTTTCAGTAGTGTTCGCAACGTCAAGACCAAGGCGCTGGTTCAGTTTGTAACGACCAACACGAGAGTAGTCGAATCGTTTGAAATCAAAGAACATACGCTCAATCATTTGGCGGGCGTTGTCTACAGTTGCGAGGTCGCCTGGGCGTAGGCGGCGATACACTTCAATTAAAGCTTCGTTAGAACCACGGGCTGGGTCTTTTTCGAGTGTTGCGTCGATGTATTTTACTTCACCGGTATCAATTTTCTCGAAGAGGGCCTTGATTTCACTGGTTTTGCTGTAGCCGAGTGCGCGTAGCAATGTCGTTACTGGAAGCTTACGGCGTCGGTCGATTTTTACATAAATCGTACCGTTAGCGGCAGTTTCAAATTCTAGCCATGCACCACGACCAGGAATAAGCTTTGCACCGTAGTAGTTTCGGCCAGATTGCGCGTCGGCGGTAAAGAACACACCAGCTGAACGAATAAGTTGGCTTACCACCACACGCTCAGTACCGTTGATAATAAACGTACCGCGGTCGGTCATCCAAGGGTAGTCGCCAAGGTAAATTTCTTGCTCTTTTACTTCACCGGTTACTTTGTTGGTAAGCTCCACGGTTGCGTGTAGAGGTGCATCGAAGGTAATGTTGTTTTCTTTAGCGAACTGCTCGCTATTTTTAGGGTCTTCGAAATGGTATTTGCCAAATCGCAGCGCAAGTTTAGCCCCCGTGTAGTCGTCGATTGGGTTAAGCTCGGCAAAAATTTCGCTCAAGCCTGTTTCGACGAATTCACGCCATGAATCTTTCTGGTGTGCCATCAAGTTTGGTAACGGCAGTGCTGTGTCGTCTTGAGTGAAGAACACTCGACCATTCTTGCTGGTAGCTGTGTTGTTTGTAGCCACGTACAATCCTCTCGTGTTAGTTGATGGTGTTTGGAAAAAGATAGCCCAAGCCCGTGAGTAGGGTTATCTTTTGTGTTCGTTTTCGGGCGCCCGAAGTATCTAGATCTGGTGGCTTTGCTTTAACACGCAAAAACGCCCGCCAATTAGCGTGCGTGTCATCAAACCGCCGTCTATGCAACCTTCATTACTCTTTAGTATGGGTGATTAACGAGCGTATGTCAATATAAATTTCGAAATTCGGTTCGGTGGGGGCTCAGCATGCGCCGAACCCCCACCGAAGTTCGACCGTCAGTCGGTCGAGACGCGCACCATCACGGTACGCGGCCGCTGGAACCTGCGGCTCGTGTCGCTGACCACCTGGGCCCTGACGGGCCAGGATGAGTCTGCGCAGATCTCCGAGTGGTCCCAGGGGTGGCGACGCTCCCTGGTGTTGAAGTTGAAGCGCCACCCGCCGAACCGCTCCCTCAGGAAGGTCCGGAACTTCTTCTTCGGTCGTGCGATGGTGCCCAAGCTCAGTGCAGTCACTGCTCACTCCCATCGTTGGCGAGGTTACCCTCGTATGTGTCGTCCGATGAAAGTATGAATATATTTTCAGATAATGTCAATAGTGGACGATGTCCCCAGGCGCGTCGGTGTTGACGCGTCCGGGGACAACTGGTCGAGCACTCATATGCAAGTAGCTGCTGCCGACATCCCAGAGGGGTGCCAGCAGCAGCTACGAGTTCAGCGAGGCTAGCGGAACAGCCGCTTGGCCACGGCGATGGCGGAAGCGAGCCCGAGGCTCGCCATCACCGTCGTCATCATGAGACACAGCCCCGCACCCTGGCTGTCGCTGGTGCTGCGCTTGTTGGTCTGGCGCTCGTAGAACGGCATTGCAGTACCTCCTGCGTCGTGGTCGCTTGAACTACTGTATTATATACTAAAATTCGTATTTTTACAATTTAAGCTTGTGCAACGACCTTATCTACCAGTCCATAGTCCACAGACTCATCAGCGCTCATCCAAAAATCTCTATCGACATCCTTTTCAATCTTCGCAAGCTTCTGGCCTGTGTTTTTCGCTAAGATCTCGTTTAGGCGTTTCTTTAGGTAGATACCTTCACGCAGAGTAATTTCCTGATCGCTAATTTTTCCTTGTGTTCCACTGGAAGGTTGGTGAATCATAGTGCGAGCATTTGGCAGTATAAATCGTTTGCCTTTTGCCCCACTAGAAAGCAAAAACGCTCCCATGCTGGCCTGCAAGCCTATTCCATAGGTTGCCACGTCAGGCTTAATGAACTGCATAGTGTCATAAATCGCTAAACCGTCATACACGCTGCCGCCTGGACTGTTTATATATAGTTGTATGTCTTTTTTCGGGTCTTCGTAGGCTAGATGAAGTAGCTGTGCCACGACTAAATTTGCCGTATGCTCATTTACCTCTTCGCCAAGAAAGATAATTCGTTCTTTTAATAGCCTTGAGTAGATGTCGAACGCGCGCTCACCATCACGTGAACTTTCAATAACCGTTGGTACCAAGTAACTCTGTGGTTTCATATACTCAGTATACACAAAAATTAGCACTCGTGTAAATAGAGTGCTAATTCTAGTCTATGGGATGCTCCGTGCGCAGAGCATCTATAGATTTGACTTCTTGAGGTAGTAGACATAGCTGGGCAGCCATACGACAAGCCCGCTTGCCACTACCAGGAACGCTTTCAGCTCCGACCATTCCGGGTGTAGTCCTGCAAACAGTGCCGTTCCGACAACCGTGATCATCATCAGCGCAACCACAGCGAAAAACATATTCGCCGCTTGATCGGGTGTGACTTCTTTCATCCCGCCTCCTTCGTACTACTGCGCACGGAGTGGTTATAGTTTACGACTACTTGGAGTTTAGTTCAACTAGGCGGTTAACTGCTTTTTCTGTCAACAATCTGTTCGCAATGTCACGTTGTGCTTCAGGCTCATCAAATTGCTTTGCCATCTCGGGGTTGTTTGCGTACTGTTGCTTGTAAAGATTAATATGCTCAGCAAGCTCGTCGCTCGTGGCTTCGATTTTTTCTTGTTTCGTCAGCTCAGCAAGGGCTAAACCAGCCTGTACGCGTTTTTTCGCTGCTGGCTCAACCTCTTTCTTGTGCCATTCTTCGTGGTCTTTAAAGCCTTTTTCGGCTAGGTACATGTCGAGGCTAACGCCACGATACATCAAGTTTTGAGTCATATCTTGCTCAATGCTGTGCACTTGGTCGTGCAGCAACAGTTCCGAAACAGGAATGTCGCTCACTTCAATAAGCTGCTCCACTAATTGATCTTTCAGCTTATCAAGCGCTTCGCGTTCCTTTTGGGCCAGTAACTCACGCTTGATGTCGTCTTTTAGTTCTTTTAGCGTTGAAAATCGCTTATCGGCTTTTTTCGCGAACGCATCGTTGGCATCTGGAAGTTGCAGTTCAGTTACCTTGTGCACGGTGGTTTCGAACACAACGTCTGCGCCGGCAAGCATTTCTACGTGGTAAGTCTTCGGGAATGTTAGAGCAAGCTCTTTACTATCGCCAGCCTTTGCTCCAATCAAACCTTCCTCAAAGCCAGGAATAAACGAATTACTACCGAGCTTTAGGCTGTACTCTTTTGCGGTGCCGCCTTCAAATGCTTCACCATCTTTTTTTCCAACAAAATCAATCACGACTTCATCGCCATCTTTGGCGGCGCGTTTTACTTCTTTTTTCTCGGCCATGCCTTCGCGCATTCGATTGATAATCTCATCAACATCGCTAGCGACAACGGATAGCTTTTCTTTTTGCGCCTTTAGTTTTTTGTAGTTACCTAGGGTTACTTTTGGCAGCACTTCCGCTTCTGCCGTGAATTCCAGTTCTTGGCGTGGCACGAATTTAAGAATTTCTACCGCTGGACGCTCAAGCGCCTGAATGCCTTCGTCTATATAGCTTTCGGCAACAGCTTTACTTAGTGCGTCGTCGACAGTTTGCTGCATGAGCGTATTTTGGTCGACATGCTTGGCAGCGACCGTCGCGGGCACACGACCCTTGCGAAAGCCAGGAACTTTAATTTCGCGCGCAAGCTTGGTAAGCGCAACTTGTTCAGCGTCGGCTAGTTCAGATTCGCCTAGACTGATGGTTAATTTTACTTTGGTTGGTGATACGTGTTTTACAGAAGTCTTCATACTAATGACCTACTATAACAGAGAAAGTATAGCTGTTCAAAGATAAGCTTAAAGGTCTGCGAAGTCGTCGAGTTCGTCTTTGCTCTTTTTTCGACGGTCTTTGACTTTGCTCACTATTCGCGCAAAACTGAGCTTTTCTTCTGATGATGTGTTAGTGTCTTTGAAATTATAGAGCTCTTTACGAAGCTCTTCTTCGCCCACAAACAACATATAGGGGATTTGCTTTTTCACTGCCGTTTTTATCTGCTTGTCGAGTTTCCTACCGGTAATATCAAGTTCTGTATTCACTCCTTCTTCACGAAGCTGCGCTGCTAGTTTTGTAGCACCCGGAAGTGTATTTTCACCCAGTACAACAATATATATTTCCGTAGTTGAATGGAATTTTGGCATCAAGTCGTGGCTCGCCAAGAATAATTCGGTTGTACTAAGCCCCGGTGCCATACCAACAGCTGAAAGCGGTTCGGCACCGAATAGACCAACCAAGCCGTCATATCGACCGCCGCCAAACATTGCTCGATTATTCTCGGGGTGTGTGTCGAAAAATTCAAAAACGGTTCCTGTGTAGTAATCGAAGCCACGCATGAGGGTAATATCAAACACGAGGTTTTTTACGCCCTTCGTTTCCAATAGTTCAAATAGCTCGGTTACTTCTTGCACCGACTCGTTATCGGCGATTTCTTTTGGCATTTTGCTGATATCTTTCGCCAGCAGTAGTTCAGCAATTTTCTTTAAACCAGCCGGTGCCGCCTCTTTGCCAAATATATCTATGGCTTGGTCGCGAAACTCTTCGTTTGAAATCTTGTTTTTACGGTCAAACAGCTTAATCATCAGCTCAGCCTGCACCGCATCGAGACCAAGGTAGTCGTGCATCATCGCATTAATAATTTTGCGATTATTCACCTTAATCGTGTACATACTATCTTTAGCACCAAATTCTTTCATGATGTCGACACCTATTTGAATCACCTCGGCATCGGCCATCGGACCTTCCGCCCCAAACACATCGGCGTTCAACTGCCAAAATTCGCGCTCTCTACCACGTTGCGGTCGCTCGTAGCGCATGTAATTGGCAATGTTGTATAAGCGTGCTGGATACGCGAGCTCTTGGCGCCGAGCTGCTACCATTCGGCTAATGCTTGGTGTCATCTCGGGACGAATCGCAACTGTTCGATCACCTCTGTCGGTGAAGCTATACGTTTGCTCATTTACAATTTCTTGGCCAGTTTTTGCTGCATATACTTCAATAGGCTCTAATAGTGGAGTGGCATACTCTTCGTAGCCATAGCGTTCACACACACGCTCCCACGTCCGAAAGATGTAGTTGCGCACTCGCATGTCATCAGGGTAGTAATCTCGGGTACCTTTATAGGGTGCTGTTGAAAGAGAACTCATTAGGTTCATTTTCACATTTTCTCTCTGTTTTTGCAAGAATAAGCGTTTTTACAAACGGACGCTTTCGTTGCGAATGCCTTCAAGCTCAACCAGTGGTAGCGGCCTCATGTCGTCATCGCTTAGTTTTGCGAACCGCATTCGTCGAGCAAGCTCCGATACTTTGAGGTTTGTATATCCAATGTCATCTATAGTTTTCAATGCTACTTCACGAGTACTCAAAGGAACATAGTTGAGGCGAAAGGTATCTACTAAAACACCACAGTCTCGAAGGCCTTGGGCTGCAAGCCGAAACACTACCTGCATAGACTTATAATCATCGGATAGTAGTACCTGAATGTCAGGACGGAGTTGTTGCTGATAGCTCCCAACCAGTTCACTTGGCAATTCATCGACTCCTATCGCATCCGTAGGCGTGACTAAAGCACGTGTTGCATTAGGTTCATGGGGGAATAAAGCTCTCAGTTGCTCCTGAAATTGTTCACCTACTGGCACAAACTCTAACGTGCGCCTTCCACCGATTTGAGATACTGTCATAACTGTTATTTACAATATATCTATTGTTGTGTCAACTTATTCTTAAGTAGCCAAGCATACATTGCAATACCAGAAGCCACGCCAACATTCACCGAGCGCGTGCTACCCAGCTGCTCGATATATACTGTCTTGTCAGCAATAGACAGCAGTTCAGCCGAAATGCCTGGGCCTTCCTGGCCAAATATCATTACCGTGTTTTTTGGTAGTGCTGCTTGGCCAAGAGGTGTTGACTCAACATTGTTTTCAATCGCAACAATCAACTTATCTTCTTTTTTCATCACAAGGGCGAAATCCGCGATAATCTCGTGGTAGTGAACGTTTAAATACTTATCCGTAGCCATCGCTCCGCGTTTATTCCACTGCTTCTTACCTATCACGTGAACAGTCCGCACGCCAAATGCATTGGCATTGCGTACTATCGTACCCATATTAAAATCACGCAGCGTGTTTTCTATAGCTATTTCAAGCTCTACACCACGCGAGTCTAGACGTTTTACAATCTCATCGTGATCGAGGCCTTTAAATTCGTTTAAAACGTTTCGCGTATCGTCCATATCAGCCCAGCAATTGAATGTCCCTACCAATGGAGAATGGCGATAGCCTAATATCAATCGGCTCACCTGACTCTGACCTGTTGCCGTGAAGTAGTATCTCGAACGAATCTGAATTATCAATTTCCATGCTATCTACTACAACAGTAATCTTGTCACGCATACCTTCGGGCGCATAGTACCGTGACGGCTCAACAAGTCGTATGCGGCAGCGACCTTGCTTAATTGCCGTCAGCAATGCTTTTACGACTCCTTGCGATGCCTGGTAGTCGGAAATTTCTCGAGAGCTGATCTCAAGCATCAGGAATTGAGATAGGTACATCTCTACGGCTAGCGCCTGTACGGCTGGCGACGCATTGATGTCGGTATTGTTTAGTAACGAACCAAGCTCTGTCTCAAGAGCTTGCTGGCGTTCATCTAAATCTTCCAGGGTACCTTCGGGGTTATCGACGGGCGGTCGTGCTGCGTTTTTTATTCGCCCCAACAAAAATCGCATCGCATCCATATCTGGTTCGGGTTTAGGCGCTTTTGCCAACTCTAGTTCTTCAGTTTCCATGTCAATATTGTATCGCACTCTTTAAGCCCTGAAGGTAAGTATTCAAAAAATCCCCGAAGGGATTCTTTGAATGGTACAGATGAGAGGACT
>DCDR01000001.1:187303-187495 GCA_002316545.1 Candidatus Saccharibacteria bacterium UBA1050
GTACAGATGAGAGGACTTGGTCACATTCTGCGACCCCGAAACTTCGCGTCGCAAGCAAGCTTGCTCGGAAGATTTCCTTGCGACATGCCACCGGCATGTCTCACCTCGCACGCCCGGGTGGAGGTTCAAGCTTCGTTTGACCACTCAAAAAATCCCGAAAGGGATTCTTTGAGTGGTACAGATGAGAGGACT